>NZ_JBHXTQ010000010.1:102042-138440 GCF_042677305.1 Kitasatospora sp. NPDC127121
ACACCCTCCACTCCGGGGGGTTTGCGTTTTTGTATATCAGGCCCGTCGCCGCGGGGGGGGGCGGGGGCGGGGGGGGGGGGGGGGGGGGGGGGGGCGGCCCCCCCCACGGGGGGTGGACGGGGGGAGGGATCAGCCCTGCGGGTGGTGGGCCGGGATCGGCGGGAGCTCGCCGGTGGTCTCGTACTCGCTCAGCATCTCGATCCGGCGGGTGTGCCGCGGCTCGCCGCTGTAGGGGGTGTTGAGGAAGACCTCGACGAACTTGGTGGCCTCCTCCAGCGTGTGCATGCGGCCGCCGACGGAGACCACGTTGGCGTTGTTGTGCTCGCGGCCGAGCCCGGCGGTCTGCTCGCTCCAGGCCAGCGCCGCCCGCACGCCCTTGACCTTGTTGGCGGCGATCGCCTCACCGTTGCCCGAGCCGCCGATGACGACGCCCAGCGCCTCCGGGTCGGCGGCGGTGCGCTCGGCGGCGCGCAGGCAGAACGGCGGGTAGTCGTCCTCGGCGTCGTAGATGTGCGGCCCGCAGTCGACCGGCTCGTGGCCGGCCTCCTTGAGCCACTCCACGAGGTGGTTCTTCAGTTCGTATCCGGCATGGTCTGAGCCCAGGTACACGCGCATGCCATGAGTGTGGCATGCGCGTGCGCCCGGGCCCGGCAGGGGGCTCACCGCTTCGCGGCGAGCTTCCAGACCAGCGGCAGGGCGCCGGCCGCGAGGACGGCCTTCAGGGCGTCGCCGACCAGGTACGGGTAGAGGCCGAGCTCGGCCGCCCGGGCGAGCGGGACGTGCAGCGACAGGGCCAGGTACGGGACGCCGACCGCGTAGATGGCGAGGCTGCCGAGGACCATGGTGACGGCGGTGTTCACCGGGCTCCGGTCGGCGCCGCGGCGGGCCAGCTCGCCGGTCAGGCCGGCCGCCAGGACGAAGCCGAGCACGTAACCGAGCGAGGGCATCGTCCAGCCGGAGGTGCCCTCGGCGAACCAGGGCATCCCCGCCAGGCCGGCCAGCAGGTAGAGGGCGAGCGAGGCGATGCCGCGGCGGGCGCCGAGCGCGGTACCGACCAGCAGGGCGGCGAAGGTCTGGCCGGTGACCGGCACCGGCGAGCCGGGGACGTTCACCGACAGCTGGGCGGCCACGCCGGTCAGGGCGGCGCCGCCGGCCACCAGGGCCAGGTCGCGGGCCTGGGCGCCGAGGCGAGTGGTGGCGGCGGGCAGCAGGTCGGCGAGGACGGCGCGGCGCGGTATCGGGGTGGTGGCAGTGGCCATCGGGGGTCTCCTGTGGGGTGCTCAGGTGAGTGAACACCTGTGAACCTACGTGGTGATCCACTACGCCACCGCCACGGTTTCGGACAAAGCCCCGCCCTCGGCCGTTGTCGGAACCGGCCCATTTCAGCCCATAACGACGCTGTGTCACCGGTCGACCCCGCCTCGTCACCGCGTGGTCCGCATGGTGGGCCTGAGGTCCCCGCTCTTGGCATGAACAGAGGTGTCGCCGGATATTGGACAGCTCATGCCGCATTCCGCACAGTCTGGATCCAGCCCTATGGCCCCCACCTCCGCGCCCAAGGCGTCCGGGACCACCGACGCCGACGGTGCCCCGGCCACCGGCCAGCAGCTCGCGCACGGCCTCAAGCAGCGCCACCTGTCGATGATCGCGCTGGGCGGGGTGATCGGCGCGGGCCTGTTCGTCGGCTCCGGCGCCGGCATCGCGGCCGCCGGTCCGGCGATCATCCTGGCGTTCACCCTCTCCGGCCTGCTGGTCATGCTGATCATGCGGATGCTCGGCGAGATGTCGGCCGCCCGCCCCGCCTCCGGATCGTTCTCGGTGCACGCCGAGAAGGAGATCGGCCCCTGGGCCGGGATCACGGCCGGCTGGATGTACTGGGTGATGCTGTGCTGCGGCGTCGCCGCCGAGGCCACCGCCGCCGGGAAGATCGTCAACGGCTGGGTGCCGGGCGTCTCCTCCTGGGTCTGGGTCGGCCTGTTCATGGTCTTCTTCTGCGCCAGCAACCTGACCGCGGTGAAGAACTTCGGCGAGTTCGAGTTCTGGTTCGCCGCCATCAAGGTCGCCGCGATCATCGCCTTCCTGGTCCTCGGCGGCCTCGGCATCGCCGGAGTGATCGGCCCCGGCGCCCCCGGCGCGACCAACCTGACCGGCCAGGGCGGCTTCCTGCCCACCGGGGTCAGCGGGCTGATCGTCGGCCTGCTCGCCTCCGTCTTCGCCTACGGCGGGCTGGAGACCGTCACCATCGCCGCCGCCGAGTCCGACGACCCCCGCAAGAACGTCGCCAACGCGGTGCGCACGGCGGTGTGGCGGATCGCGATCTTCTACATCGGCTCGATGGCCCTGGTCGTCACCCTGGTCTCCTGGAAGGACCCGGCGGTGGTCACCGACGGCCCGTACGTCACCGTGCTGCGGCACCTCGGGGTGACCGGCGCCGGGACGATCATGGAGGTGGTGGTGCTGATCGCGCTGCTCTCCGCGATGAACGCCAACATCTACGGCGCCTCCCGGATGGCGTACTCGCTGGTCGGCCGCGGCCAGGGCCCCCGGGCGCTGGCCAAGGTCTCCGGCGGGGTGCCGCGCCGGGCCGTGCTGGCCTCCTGCCTGTTCGGCTTCGGCGCCGTGCTGGCCGCCAAGTTCTGGCCGGAGACCGTCTTCACCTGGCTGATGAACACCACCGGCGTGGCCATCCTGGTCGTCTGGCTGTTCATCTGCCTCGTCCAGCTGCGGATGCGCCGCCGGCTGGAGCGCGAGGCGCCCGAACTGCTCACCGTGAAGATGTGGGGCTACCCCTACCTGACCTGGATCGCGATGGCCGCCGTGGCCGGCATCCTCGCCCTGATGACCACCACCGAGGGCAACCGGCAGCAGCTGTACGCGGCCGGGGTGCTGGTCGCGCTGCTGAGCGCCGCCGGCCTGGTCAAGCAGCGGCGGGACGCGGCCGCCGCCCGCTGACCCCGGAACGCACGAGGGCCCGGTACCGCCAGCCGCGGTACCGGGCCCTTCGCGCGCCCCGCGCTACTCGAAGGACGGGCCCGCCGTACGGGTCCGCTTGATCTCGTAGAAGCCCGGGGTGGAGGCCACCAGCAGGGTGCCGTCCCAGAGCCGGGCCGCGGCCTCGCCCTTCGGGGCCGGGGTGACCACCGGGCCGAAGAAGGCGACCCGCTCACCGTCCACGCCCTCCACCGCGATCACCGGGGTGCCGACGTCCTCGCCGACCAGGGTGATGCCCTCCTTGTGCGAGGCGCGCAGGGCCTCGTCGTACGCGTCCGTGTCGGCCGCGTCCGCCAGCTCCGCGGGCAGCCCGGCGGCCACCAGCGCCGCCTCGACCGTCTCCCGGTTCTGCGGCAGGCCCTGGTTGTGGAAGCGCAGGCCCAGCTCGGTGTAGAGCCGGCCCAGCACCTCGTCGCCGTGCTGCCGGGCGGCCGCTATGCACACCCGCACCGCGCCCCAGGCGTTGTCCAGCAGCTCGCGGTAGTTCTCCGGGAGGTCGCGGTCCTCGTTCAGCACCGACAGGCTCATCACGTGCCAGTTCACGTCCACCGGACGCAACTGCTGCACCTCGATCAGCCAGCGGGACGTCATCCACGCCCACGGGCAGGCCGGGTCGAACCAGAAGTCGGCGGTCTTGCGCTCAGCGGCAGTCGTCACGGCTGTCGTCCTTCGTGAGGTGATGACGAGGCAGGCAGGCGTGCCACCCCGACCCGTCAACACCCGCCCGCCGCCGCTGATTCCGGCCCCGCCGGGACGGCCTGTGCAATGGTACCGGCGAGGGAGGGCGTGAAAGGATGCCCCTGCGGAGCGCGGCACACCGCGCGCCGAGACCGCACCACCCACAGACGCACCACCGTGCGAGCCGGACAAAGGAGTACCGCCGTGCCGGGCAAGAACCTGAGCCGCGACGAAGCGCAGCAGCGGGCCAGCATCCTGGCCGTGGAGGGCTACCAGGTCCGGCTGGACGTGACCTCCGCCCCCGATCCGGCGGCCGCCACCTTCCGCTCCACCACCACCGTCACGTTCCGCTGCTCCCGGCCCGGCGCCGCCACCTTCCTCGACCTGCTCGCCCCCGCCGTCCACGCCGTCACCCTCAACGGCCGCGCGATCGACCCGGCCACCGCCTACGACGGCGCCCGGGTGCACGTCGACGGCCTCGCCGCCGAGAACGTCCTCACCGTCGAGGCGGACTGCGCCTACAGCCGCACCGGCGAGGGCCTGCACCGCTTCACCGACCCGGTGGACGGCGAGACGTACCTCTACACCCACTACGAGCCGGCCGACGCCCGCCGGGTCTTCGCGACCTTCGAACAGCCCGACCTGAAGGCCCCGTTCGGCTTCACCGTGACCGCCCCCGCCGCCTGGGACGTCTGGTCCAACGCCGTCCACGACAAGGTCACCGAGGAAGGCGCCGCCCGCACCTGGGAGTTCGCGCCGACCCAGCCGATCTCCAGCTACCTCACCGCCGTCGTGGCCGGCCCCTACCACGTCGCCCGCGACCACTACAGCCGCGGACTCGCCGACGGCACCACCCTGGAGATCCCGCTCTCCGCGATGTGCCGCAAGTCCCTCGCCCAGTACTTCGACGCGGACGAGATCCTCGGCGTCACCAAGCTCGGACTCGACTTCTTCCACGAGGAGTTCGACTACCCGTACCCCTTCGGCAAGTACGACCAGGCGTTCGTCCCCGAGTACAACATCGGCGCCATGGAGAACCCCGGCTGCGTCACCTTCCGCGAGGAGTTCGTCTTCCGCTCGAAGGTCACCGACGCCGCCTACGAGGGCCGCGCCAACGTCATCCTGCACGAGATGGCGCACATGTGGTTCGGCGACCTGGTCACCATGCGCTGGTGGGACGACCTGTGGCTGAAGGAGTCCTTCGCCGACTTCATGGGCTCCTACGGCCTGATCGGCGCCCGCACCCGGTACTCCTCCGCCTGGGTCACCTTCGCCAACCAGCGCAAGGCCTGGGCCTACCGGCAGGACCAGCTCCCCACCACCCACCCGATCACCGCCGACATCCGCGACCTCGAGGACGCCAAGCTCAACTTCGACGGCATCACCTACGCCAAGGGCGCCGCCGTCCTCAAGCAGCTGGTCGCCTACGTCGGCTCCGAGGCCTTCTTCGAGGGCGCCCGCCGCTACTTCAAGCGCCACGCCTTCGGCAACACCGAACTCGGCGACCTGCTGGGCGTCCTGGAGGAGACCAGCGGCCGCGACCTCAAGGCCTGGGCCGCCGCCTGGCTGCAGACCGCCGGGGTCGACTCGCTCACCCCGCAGGTGACCACCGACGCCGAGGGCCGGATCACCGAACTCGCCGTCCTCCAGGACGGGACGGTGCTGCGCCCGCACCGGATCGCGATCGGCCTCTACGACCGGGACGCCGACGGCTCCCTGGTGCGCACCGAGCGGATCGAGCTCGACGTCACCGGCAACCGCACCGTCGTCGCCGAGGCCGCCGGCCGCCCCCGCCCCGCGCTGGTGCTGCTCAACGACGACGACCTCACCTACTGCAAGATCCGCTTCGACTCCGAGTCCCTGGAGACCCTGCGCACCGGCCTCGGCGACATCCACGACGAGCTGGCCCGGGCACTCGCCTGGTCCGCCGTCTGGAACCTCACCCGGGACGGCCTGATGCCGGCCCGCGACTACGTCGCCCTGGTGCTGCGCTTCGCCGGCCAGGAAGGCAACATCGGCGTGCTGCAGTCGCTGCACGCCCAGGCCAAGACCGCCGTCGACCTGTACGCCGACCCGGCCTGGCGCGGCGAGGGCGGCCGCCAGCTGGCCGACGGCGCCCTGCGCGAACTGCGCGAGGCCGTCCCCGGCAGCGACCACCAGCTGGCCTGGGCCCGCTTCCTCGCCCAGACCGCGGGCGGCGCCGAGCACCTCGGCCTGGTCCGCGGCCTGCTGGCCGGCAGCGCCCGGATCGACGGCCTGGACGTCGACCAGGAGCTGCGCTGGTCGCTGTGGCTGGCGCTGGCCGCCGCCGGCCAGGCCGGCGACGAGGAACTGGCCGGGGAGCTGGCCGCCGACAACACCGCCAGCGGCAAGCGCCAGTACACCCAGTGCCTGGCCGCCCGGCCCACCGCGGAGGCCAAGGCCGCCGCCTGGTCGGCCGTGGTCGACTCCGACGAACTGCCGAACGCCCTGGTCGAGGCCCAGATCGCGGGCTTCGCGCTGCCCGCCCACCGCGACCTGACCGCGCTCTACGCGGCGCCCTACTTCAAGCTGCTGGAACGGGTCTGGGCCGAGCGGACCATCGAGATCGCGATGCGGATCGTCAGCGGGTTCTTCCCGCGCGCGCAGACCAGCGAGCAGACCCTGGCCGAGGCCGACGCCTGGCTGGACGGCCACCCGCAGGCCGCGCCGGCGCTGCGCCGCCTGGTCCTGGAGTGCCGCGACGACCTGGCCCGCGCGCTGCGGGCGCAGGCCTGCGACCGGGCCTGACACAGGCGTGAAGGGGCCCGCCGTGCGGACACGGCGGGCCCCTTCGCGTCGGGGCGCCCCTTCGCGTCGGGGCGTCAGTCGCGGCGCAGGCCGCGGTCCAGGGCGGCGATCGCGCTGCCCTGGGCGTCGTCGCCGTCCAGCGACCAGACCATCACGCCGCCCAGGTCGTTCCAGCGCACGTACCGCGCCTTCTGGGTGAGCACCTCGGCGGTGTCGTAGCTGTAGAAGGTGGTCCCGTCGTACTTCCAGGACGCGCCGTGGTCGCGGTCCACGTACACCTTGCCGGGCAGCGCGTTGACCTCCCGGTAGGAGAGGTCGGGGGCGGCGGCGGTGGCGCTCTGGTAGAGGCCGCCGCGCTTGCCGGGTGCGACGCCCGTCCAGCCGTGGCCGTACAGCGGGGCGCCGAGCACGATCTGCTCGGCGGGCAGGCCGCGCTCCTGGTAGTGGTCGACGGCCGTGTCGGCGCTGCGCCGGCGGGCGTCGGGGTCGGCCGGGTCGGAGTAGAGGTTGGCCTGGTGGTTGGCCGGGCCCTTGCCCTCCCAGGGGCCGTGCAGGTCGTAGGTCATCAGGTTGAGCCAGTCCACCGACTCGCTCAGCTCGGGCAGTTCGAGCCGGTCGGCGACGGTCTCGTTGGCGGCGACGGCGGCGGTCAGCAGGTAGTGCCGGCCCTTGTCGCCCTTCTTGCCGCCCTTCTTGCCGAAGTCGTCGAGCTGGCGGCGGAACTCCTGCATCAGCAGGGTGAAGTTGCGCCCGTCCTCGGGGCGGACCACGTTGCCCGCGTCCCCGCCGCCGCCCGGGTACTCCCAGTCGATGTCGATGCCGTCGAAGACGCCCGCGGCCGCGCCGGCGCCGCCCTCCGGGGAGCCGGGCAGGACCGGCACGTCGCCCTTGAGGTAGAGGCCGATGCAGGAGGAGACGAACTTCTTGCGCGCGGCGTCGGTGGCGGCCGCGTCGGAGAAGTACTTGGACCAGCTCCAGCCGCCGAGCGAGATGACCGTGCGCAGCTGCGGGTTCTTCGCCTTGAGCTTGCGCAGCTGGTTGAAGTGGCCCTTCAGCTTCTGGCCCGGGGTGTCGGCCACGCCGTCGACCGAGTCGGCGGCGGAGAAGGCGCGCTGGTAGTCGTTGCGGGCGTCGCCCTGGCCTGCGTCGTTGGTCTCGAAGCAGGTGCCGTCGGCGGAGACGTTGCCGAAGGCGTAGTTGACGACGGTGAGCTTCCCGGCCTGGCCGGAGTCCTGGACGCGCTTGGCGGAGCTGTCGGCGCCCCACTGGGTGAAGTAGCCGACCCGCTGGCCCTTCAGCTTCGGGCCGTGCCCGCCGTCGGCGGCGTTGGCGGTGGCGGGGGCGGCGAGCAGCGCGGCGACGGTGGCGGCGGCGAGCAGGGCTGAGGCGCGAATGGGCATACCGGACCTGTTCTCTGAATGATCGTCAAATGGTCTGGACCAGATGGGATAGAGGTTTAGTCCATCGCGGCACACCGCACAAGGGGCAGGGCTCAGGAGAGGCAGCATGCAAAAGAGGCCGGACCGCGCGATGCGGTCCGGCCTCTCAGCCACCGGGGCGCTCAGCCCCCGGAACTAGAACTCGGTTCAGCCGATGAGCGAGCGCAGCACGTACTGCAGGATGCCGCCGTTGCGGTAGTAGTCCGCCTCACCGGGGGTGTCGATGCGGACGACCGCGTCGAACTCCTTGTCACCGGCCTTGACCTTGACGGTCTTCGGGGTGCGGCCCTCGTTGAGCTCGGTCACGCCGGTGAAGGAGAAGGTCTCCTCGCCGGTCAGGCCGAGGGACTCGGCGGTCTGGCCCTCCGGGAACTGCAGCGGCAGGACGCCCATGCCGATCAGGTTCGAGCGGTGGATGCGCTCGTACGACTCGGCGATGACGGCCTTGACGCCCAGCAGCGCGGTGCCCTTGGCGGCCCAGTCGCGGGACGAGCCGGAGCCGTACTCCTTGCCGGCCAGGACGACCAGCGGGGTGCCGGCGGCCTGGTAGTTCTGCGAGGCGTCGTAGATGAACGACACCGGGCCGTCGGCCTGGGTGAAGTCGCGGGTGTAGCCGCCCTCGGTGCCCGGCGCGATCTGGTTGCGCAGACGGATGTTGGCGAAGGTGCCGCGGATCATCACCTCGTGGTTGCCGCGGCGCGAGCCGTAGGAGTTGAAGTCGCGCTTCTCGACACCGTTGGCGGTCAGGTACTGCGCCGCCGGGGTGCCCGGCTTGATGTTGCCGGCCGGGGAGATGTGGTCGGTGGTGACCGAGTCGCCCAGCTTGGCCAGGACACGGGCGCCGGCGATGTCGGTCACCGGGCTCGGGGTCTTGGCCATGCCCTCGAAGTACGGGGGCTTGCGGACGTAGGTGGACTCGGCGTCCCACTCGAAGGTGTTGCCGGTCGGGACGGGGAGCGACTGCCAGCGGTAGTCACCGGCGAAGACGTCCTGGTAGCCCTTGTCGAACATCGCCTCGTCGATGGAGCCGGCGACGGTGTCCGCCACCTCCCGCTCCGACGGCCAGATGTCGGCGAGGAAGACGTCGTTGCCGTCGGCGTCCTGACCCAGGGCGTCGCGGGTGATGTCGATGTTCATGTTGCCGGCCAGGGCGTAGGCGACCACCAGCGGCGGCGAGGCCAGGTAGTTCATCTTCACGTCCGGGTTGATCCGGCCCTCGAAGTTGCGGTTGCCGGAGAGCACCGAGACGACCGCCAGGTCGGCCTCGTTGACGGCGGCCGAGACCTCCTCGGGCAGCGGGCCCGAGTTGCCGATGCAGGTGACGCAGCCGTAGCCGACCAGGTTGAAGCCCAGCTTCTCCATGTACGGGAGCAGGCCGGCCTTCTCGTAGTAGTCCATGACGACCTTGGACCCGGGGGCCAGGGTGGTCTTGACCCACGGCTTGACCGTGAGGCCCTTCTCCACGGCCTTCTTCGCCAGCAGGGCGGCGCCCAGCATGACGGAGGGGTTGGAGGTGTTGGTGCAGGAGGTGATCGAGGCGATCACGACCGCGCCGTTGTCGATCTCGTACGTCGACCCGTCGGGGGCGGTGACGGCGGTCGGCTTCGAGGCCTCGGCGGAGTAGGTCGGCAGCGCCTCGGCGAACCGGGTGGCGGCCTCGGCCAGGACGACGCGGTCCTGCGGGCGCTTCGGGCCGGAGATCGACGGGACGACGGTGGAGACGTCCAGCTCCAGGTACTCGGAGAAGACCGGCTCGACCGACGGGTCGTGCCAGAGGCCCTGCTCCTTGGCGTACGCCTCGACCAGGGCGAGCTGCTGCTCGTCGCGGCCGGTGAGCTTGAGGTAGTTGATGGTCTCGGCGTCGATCGGGAAGATCGCACAGGTCGAGCCGAACTCCGGCGACATGTTGCCGATGGTGGCGCGGTTGGCCAGCGGGATCGCGGAGACGCCCTCGCCGTAGAACTCGACGAACTTGCCGACCACACCGTGCTTGCGCAGCATCTCGGTGATGGTGAGCACCAGGTCGGTGGCGGTGGTGCCGGCCGGCAGCTGGCCGTTGAGCTTGAAGCCGACCACGCGCGGGATCAGCATGGAGACCGGCTGGCCCAGCATCGCGGCCTCGGCCTCGATGCCGCCGACGCCCCAGCCCAGCACGCCCAGGCCGTTGACCATGGTGGTGTGCGAGTCGGTGCCGACGCAGGTGTCCGGGTAAGCCTGGCCGCCGCGGACCATGATGGTGCGGGCCAGGTGCTCGATGTTCACCTGGTGGACGATGCCGGTGCCGGGCGGGACGACCTTGAACTCGTCGAAGGCGGTCTGGCCCCAGCGCAGGAACTGGTAGCGCTCCTTGTTGCGACCATACTCGATCTCGACGTTCTGGACGAAGGCGTCCGGGGTGCCGAACTTGTCGGCGATGACGGAGTGGTCGATGACCAGCTCGGCCGGGGCCAGCGGGTTGATCTTGGCCGGGTCGCCGCCCAGCTCCTTGACGGCCTCACGCATGGTGGCGAGGTCGACCACGCACGGCACACCGGTGAAGTCCTGCATGATCACGCGGGCCGGGGTGAACTGGATCTCCTGGCTCGGCTGGGCACTGGCGTCCCAGTTGCCGAGCGCGCGGATGTGGTCGGCGGTGATGTTCGCGCCGTCCTCCGTGCGGAGCAGGTTCTCCAGCAGCACCTTGAGGCTGTACGGCAGCCGCTCGGAACCCTCGACGGCGGAGAGCTTGAAGATCTCGTACGACTCGTCGCCCACCTGCAGCGAGCTGCGGGCGTCGAAGCTGTTCGCGGACACGACTGACTCCTTCTGGGTGCTTCGTGCGGTATCCGGCCGCCACGGTGGTAAGGTCAGCCTTACTTAGGCTTACCTTGCCCGCATCGCCGGCGAGCTCCGCTCGGCAAGTATCTTGATGTCGAGATATATCCTATGGGGCAGTTATCTCGATGTCGAGATAAACCATAGTGCATGCCGTCACCTTCACCACCGCAGGCATGCCTGGGTCGGCAAAAGCGCAGGTCAGCGGCCTTTCGGGCGGCGGCGGGCGGCAACGGCAGCACTGCCGGCTCGGCACCGGCCCAGTGTCGACTCGGCATCGGCCCACCACCGGCTCACACCAGCTCACCACCGGAACCGCCGGTCGGCGACGGGACGAGCAGAGGCGCGCCCGCGCGGCCCGTGCGCCTCCAGGCCCGTTCGAGGGTGTCCGCCGGCGCCCGGCGCCGTTGAGCAGGGTGTCCGTCGCCCTGCCCCTGGAAGGCCCCTTGATGTCCGCTCCGCTCGCCGCCGCTCCGCTCGCCGCCGCACTGCTGCCGCTGGCCCTGCTCGCCCCCGCCGCCGCCTCGTCGGGTGCCGCCGCCCCGTCGGTCGCCGCTGCCTCGTCGGGCTCCGCCGCCTCGCCGGTCTCCGTCGTCGAGGCCGCCTTCGACCCCGCGACGGCCTTCGTCCCGCCGACCGCCGTCAGCTACGCGGACGACCTCGTGCCGTACGGCGCGCACACCCGGATCGTCACCGACCGCTCCACCGCGGGGCGGACGGTGCTCACCATGACCGTCACCGGGCTCGCCCCCGACCACGAGTTCCCGGTCCACCTGCACACCGGCTCCTGCGGGGCCGACCCGGCCTCGTCCGGACCGCACTACCAGGACGCCGTGGACCCGGTGCAGCCGTCCACCGACCCGGCGTACGCCAACGGGCGCAACGAACTGCGGCTGGCGCTGCACACCGACGAGCACGGCGAGGGCACCGCGACGGCCTCGGTGCCCTGGCAGCCGCGGCCGGGCGAGGCCCGCTCACTGGTGATGCACGCGGGCACCCCGACCGGCCCGCACGCGGCGGGCGACCGGGCGGCCTGCGTCAAGCTGGAGAAGTGAGCTTCCGCCTCAGGAGCCGAGGGTGGCGACCAGGACCGCCTTGATGGTGTGCAGGCGGTTCTCGGCCTGGTCGAACACGACGGAGTGCGCCGACTCGAACAGCTCGTCGGTGCACTCCAGCTCGGTCATGCCGGTCGCCTCGTACATCTGCCGCCCGAGCACCGTGCCGAGGTCGTGGAACGCGGGCAGGCAGTGCAGGAACTTCACGGCCGGGTTACCGGTGGCCCGGACGGTGTCCATCGACACCTGGTAGGGCTTGAGCAACTCGATCCGCTCGGCCCAGACCTCCTTGGGCTCGCCCATCGAGACCCAGACATCGGTGTAGAGGAAGTCCACGTCGGCCACGCCCTCGGCCACGTCCTCGGTGAGGGTGATCCGGGCGCCGGTCGCCTCGGCCAGCATCTCGGCCGCCTCCCGGACCTCCTCGACCGGCCAGAGGGAGCGCGGGGCGACGATCCGGACGTCCATGCCGAGCAGGGCGCCGGTGACCAGCAGCGAGTTACCCATGTTGGAGCGGGCGTCGCCGAGGTACGCGAGGGCGGTCCCGGTCAGCGGCTTGGTGCTGTGCTCGGTGATGGTGAGGACGTCGGCCAGCATCTGGGTGGGGTGCCACTCGTCGGTGAGACCGTTCCAGACCGGGACGCCGGCGTTCGCCGCCAGCTCCTCGACAATCTCCTGGCCGTGGCCGCGGTACTCGATGCCGTCGAACATCCGGCCGAGCACCCGTGCGGTGTCCCGGATGGACTCCTTGTGGCCGATCTGCGAACCGGACGGGTCCAGGTAGGTGGTGGTGGCGCCCTGGTCGTGGGCGGCGACCTCGAAGGCGCAGCGGGTGCGGGTGGAGGTCTTCTCGAAGATCAGCGCGATGTTCTTCCCGCGCAGCCGGGGCTGCTCGGTGCCCGCATACTTGGCCGCCTTGAGTCCGGCGGCGAGGTCCACCAGGAAGCGGAACTCCTGGGGCGTGAAGTCGAGCTCCTTGAGGAAGTGCCTGTTCCGGAGGTTGAAGGCCATACCGGGCTCCTGGGATGACGGGGCGTACGGGAAAGTAGCAAGTCTATACGACACTCGGAATTTCTATACACAGCGGGGGTGGGAGAGGGGGAGCCCCGCCGCGGACTCCCCCTCGACACCCGACCGGCCTACAGCCGTGGCCCCCTCGACGCCCGGTCGGTCTAAAGGCGCGGGCACCCTCTGCGCCCGGCCGGCCTACAGGCGCGGATCGACCGGCTCGGACTCCAGCGCGAGCACCGCGAACACCGGCTCGTGCACCCGCCACAGCGGCTCGCCGGCCGCCAGCCGGTCCAGCGCCTCCAGGCCCAGCGCGTACTCGCGCAGCGCCAGCGAGCGCTTGTGGCCCAGCGACCGCTCGCGCAGCCGGTCCAGGTACTCGGTGTAGTCCGGGCCGTAGATGATCCGCAGGTACTCCCGGCCGCGCACCTTCACCCCCGGCTGCACCAACCCGCCCGGACGGCCCCCGCCCCGCTTCGTGCGCACCACCGAGGCCAGCGGTTTGACCACCATGCCCTCGCCGCCCGCCGCCGTCAGCTCCTCCCACCAGGCCGTGGCGGCCGCCACCGAGGCCTCGTCCTCGGTGTCCACCAGGAGGCGGCCGGTGCGGTGCAGGACCGGTGCCCGGTCACCGTCCGCTTCGGGCGCCGTCTCGGGCACCGTCTCGGGCGCGGCTTCGGCCGGCGCTTCGTCGGCCGCGACCAGGCGGTCGATCCAGGCCAGGTGCTCGTCGTGCGGGCGCACCGCGAGGTTCGCCCCCTCGGCGGCCAGCACCTGGAACGGCGCCAGCCGCACGCCCGACAGCCCCTCGGTCGGCCAGCAGTACCGCCGGTACGCCTCGGTGAACGCCTGCGCGTCGGCCGCGCGCCGCCGCTGCTTGGCGGTCAGCTCCGCCAGGTCCAGCCCGCGACCGGCCGCCCGCTCCAGGGCCGCCAGCGCCTCCGGCAGGGCGGCGCCCGCCGCAGTGCCGACCGCAGCGTACTGGCGGCGCAGCAGTTCCACGGCCTTCAGCGACCAGGGCATCAGCTCGGCGTCCAACAGCAGCCAGCCGGTGCCCAGCTCGTCGAACAGCCCCGAGCGCTCGGCGGCCGCCCGTACCCGGCCCAGCAGGGCCGCGGTCAGGCCGTCGTCGGCGAGGAACGCCCGGCCCGTCCTGGTCCAGATCGCGCCCGGACCGGCCACGCCGAAGCGCCGCTCCAGCGCCGCGTCGTCCCGGGCGACCAGCACCACCGCGCGGGAGCCCATGTGCTTCTCCTCGCACACCAGGTGCCGCACGCCGTCCGCGCGGTAGGCGGCGAACGCCTCCTGCGGGTGCTCCAGGAAGCCGTCCCGGCGGGAGGCCGCGCTCGGCGCCATGGTCGGCGGCAGGTACGCCAGCAGCCGCGGGTCCAGCGCGAAGCGGCTCATCACCTCCAGCGCCGCCGCCGCGTTCTCCTCCCGGACGGCGACCCGCCCGTGCAGCCCGGTCTCGACGATCCGGCGGCCCGCCACGTCCGCGAGATCCAGCGGACGGCCCTCGCGGGCGCCCGGCGCGTCCGTGGCCAGCGGGCGCACCGGCGCGTACCACTCCCGCTCGGCCGGCACGCTCACCAGCTCCCGCTCCGGGTAGCGCAGCGCCGTCAGGGTGCCGCCGAACACGCAACCGGTGTCCAGGCAGACGGTGTTGTTGACGAAGCTCGCCGACGGCACCGGTGTGTGGCCGTACACCACCAGCGCCTTGCCCCGGTACTCCTCCGCCCACGGGTAGCGCACCGGCAGGCCGTACTCGTCGGTCTCGCCGGTGGTCTCCCCGTACAGCGCGTGCGAGCGCACCCGGCCCGAGTTGCGGCCGTGGTAGCGCTCCGGCAGACCGGCGTGGCAGACCACCAGCGCGCCGCCGTCCAGCAGGTAGTGGCTCACCAGGCCGCGCATGAACTCCCGCGCCTCGGCCCGGAACTCCTCGGACTCGCCGGCCAGCTGATCCAGCGACTCCTGCAGGCCGTAGGCGACGTTGACCTTCTTGCCGTCCAGCGCCCGGCCCAGCTTGTTCTCGTGGTTGCCGGGCACGCACAGCGCGTGCCCGGCCGCGACCATGCCCATCACCAGGCGCAGCACACCCGGCGTGTCCGGGCCGCGGTCGACCAGGTCCCCGACGAACACGGCGGTACGGCCCGCCGGCGGCACCGCGTCCACCGGCCGGCCCCCGGCGTCCCGGGTCAGCGTGTAGCCGAGGCGGGTCAGCAGGGTCTCCAGCTCGGAGCGGCAGCCGTGGATGTCGCCGACGATGTCGAACGGGCCGGTCAGGTGACGCAGGTCGTTGTAGCGCTTCTCCAGCTCCACCTCGGCCGCCGCCACCTCGGCCTCGCCGCGCAGCACGTGCACCTTGCGGAAGCCCTCGCGCTCCAGGCCGCGCAGGGAACGGCGCAGCTCGCGGTGCTGACGCGGGACGACGTGGGCCGGCAGCTGGCGGTCCGCGCGGGAGCGGTTGCGCTCGGCGCACACGCCCGGCGGGACGTCCAGCACGATCGCGATCGGCAGCACGTCGTGCTCGCGGGCGATCCGCACCAGCTGGTGGCGTGCCTCGGGCTGGACGTTGGTGGCGTCCACGACGGTCAGCCGGCCGGCCGCGAGGCGCTTGCCGACGATGTAGTGCAGGACGTCGAAGGCCTCGACGGAGGCCGCCTGGTCGTTCTCGTCGTCGGCGACCAGGCCGCGGCAGAAGTCGGAGGAGACGACCTGGGTGGGCAGGAAGTGGCGGCGGGCGAAGGTCGACTTGCCGGCGCCGCTGGTGCCGATCAGGACGACGAGGGAGACGTCGGTGACGGGGAGGCGGCGGGGGGCGGGGTGGTCCTGGGGCAGTTCCTGGTCGTACTCCTGGTCGTGTTCCTGGTGCTGGTGCTGCTCGGGCGTCGGGGTCGCTTCGTCGGTCATCGGGATTCGCCTCCTTCGGGCGCCGGGTCGGTCGGGGTCCGGTCGGTCGGGGTCTGCGCGGTCCGGGTGGTGCCGGTCGTGGTCTGCTCGGGCGGAGTCTGCTCGGCAGGGCCGGTGCCGAGGCGGAACAGGGCCAGCTGGGTCGGCGCGCCGACCTCCCCGTCCTCCGGCCCCACCGGGCGCAGCACCACCGTGTAACCGAACGCGGCCGCGACCCGCTCGGCCCACGCGCGGAACTCGGCGCGCGACCACTCGAAGCGGTGGTCGGCGTGCCGGACAGCGCCCGCCGGCAGGCTCTCCCAACGGACGTTGTACTCGGCGTTCGGCGTGGTGACGACCACCGCCCCCGGCCGGGCCGCGCCGAACACCGCGTACTCCAGGGCGGGCAGCCTGGGCAGGTCCAGGTGCTCGACCACCTCGCACAGCACCGCCGCGTCGAAGCCCTTCAACCGGGTGTCCGTGTACGTCAGCGCACCCTGCGCCAGCGTCACCCGGGCCGCCTGCCGCTCCGGCATCCGGTCCAGGCGCAATCCGCGGGCCGCCGCCTGCAACGCCCGCACAGACACGTCCACGCCGAGCACCTCGGTGAACCGGGCGTCCTTCAGCAGTTCGCCGATCAACTCGCCCCGGCCGCAGCCGAGATCGGCGACGCGGGCCGCGCCCACCTCCCGCAGGGCGGCGAGGATCGCGGCGCGGCGCTGCCCGGCGAGGGACGGCGGCCTGGGCTCCGATGTCGCCCCGGCGGCCTCAGCCTGCTCCTCCGGCCGGTCGTCGACCGCGTTGTCGACCTCCTCGGGCTCCCGGTCGTCCGCCTCCGCCAGCCGGGCCAGCTCCAGACGCTCCAGCGCCACCCGGGTCAGCGCCCGGCTCCGGGACAGGTAGCGGCGGGTGATCAGGGCGCGCTCCGGGTGGGCGGCCAGCCAGCCCTCGCCGGCGGCGAGCAGCTTGTCCACCTCGTCCGGGGCGACCCAGTAGTGCTTGGCGCCGTCCAGCACCGGCAGCAGCACGTACAGCTGCTGAAGCGCGTCGGCAAGCCGCACGGCGTCCGAGACCAGCGTGAGCCGCACGTACCGGGACTCGCCCCACTCCGGGAACGCCTCGTCCAGCGGGAGCGCCACCGCCTCGACCCGCCAGCCCAGCGGCTCGAACAGCCGGAGCGCCATCGCCGGGCCACCGCCCTCGCCCGCGCCGTTCGCGGGCACCGCGGGCAGCGTGATCCGCAGCGGGCGCGGGCGCTCCGCCAGCCCCGGCCGGGCCGGGCAGTCGCCCTTCATCGCGGACCGGAACACCGTCCGAAGCGCCACCGCGAGCAGCGAGGACGCCGCGTACGGGCGGTCGTTGACGTACTGGGCGAGCGCGAAGTCCGGCGAACCGCCGCGCCCCTTGCCCCGGCCCTTGCGGACCAGCGCGATCGGATCGACGTCCAGCAGCAGCGCCGCCGTGCAGACGTCGTCGCCCGCATCGGGGTAGAAGACGTGCGCCTCGCCGTGCGACGTCGCGAACCGCTGGACCTTGCCCGGGTGCTTGTGCAGCAGGAAGCCGAGATCGGTGGCCGGGCCCTCGACGCTGCCGGTGGTGGAGATCGACATGAACACCTGCCCGAGTATCACCGAGCAAACCTCCGCTGAACACCGGGTTTCCCGGTGCGGCGGCCGTCCGCCGCGGCCCGCCGGCGGCCGTGTACGCACGGCGGGGGCCTGCCGACCGGCGGCCGCGTCCGCACGACGGGCGTGTTCGGCAGCGGAGCCCCGCATTGGTTAACGTGCACGGTGTGACTGCTGAATCGACCTCCCTCCCGAACGGGGCCGTGGCCGCCGGCCTGGCCACCATCGCCGCCGACGGCACCGTCCTCGACACCTGGTTCCCCGCCCCCGCCCTGGCCGCCGAGCCCGGCCCGGCCGGCACCGTCCGCCTGACCGCCGAGCAGGCCGAGGCCGAACTCGGCGCCGGCGCCGCCGAGGCGCTGCGCGCCGACGCGCGCCGCGGCGTCGAGGTGGTCGCCGTGCGCACCACCATCGCCTCGCTCGACGAGAAGCCGCTCGACACCCACGACGTGTACCTGCGCCTGCACCTGCTCAGCCACCGCCTGGTCAAGCCGCACGGCCAGAACCTGGACGGCGTCTTCGGACTGCTCGCCAACGTCGCGTGGACCAGCATCGGCCCCGTCCCGGTGGACACGGTCGAGCAGGCCCGCCTCGCGGTCCGCGCCCAGGGCGGCCAGCTCGCCGTGTACGGCATCGACAAGTTCCCGCGGATGACCGACTACGTCGCCCCGTCCGGCGTGCGCATCGCCCACGCCGACCGCGTCCGCCTCGGCGCCCACCTGGCCGTCGGCACCACCGTGATGCACGAGGGCTTCGTCAACTTCAACGCCGGCACCCTCGGCACCTCCATGGTCGAGGGCCGGATCAGCGCGGGCGTCGTCGTCGGCGACCACAGCGACATCGGCGGCGGCGCCTCGATCATGGGCACCCTCTCCGGCGGCGGCAAGCAGGTCGTCTCGGTCGGCGAGCGCTGCCTGCTCGGCGCCAACGCCGGCATCGGCATCTCGCTCGGCAGCGACTGCGTCATCGAGGCCGGCCTCTACGTCACCGCCGGCACCCGGGTCACCACCCCGGACGGCACCGTGGCCAAGGCCGTCGAGCTGTCCGGCCAGGACAACCTGCTGTTCCGCCGCAACTCGCAGACCGGCGCCGTCGAGGTCATCGCCCGCTCCGGCTCCTGGGGCGGCCTCAACGCCGACCTGCACGCCCACAACTGACCTGCGGGACCACACACTCGGGGTCCGGAGCCGACTCGGGCTCCGGACCCCGAGTGCGTGCTCCGGCTTGCGGCGGGGGGCGGGCCCCGCCGCTTCACGCCGCACTACCGATCCGAAGAGGTCCCGTCATGTCCCAACCAACTGCCACGCCGCAGCTCCCGAGCAACCCGGCGGGCTCGGCAGCCGGTACCTCGTCCGGGCCCGCCGCGCAGAAGAGCCTGCTGGAACAGATGCAGGAACTGCTCGCCTCGGTGTCCGCGGATCTCGCCGAGTTGCAGTCCTCCGGCATCCGGGAGGACGGCCCGGCCACCTATCCCACCGGTACGGACACCTCCTCCGACGCTCCCGCCACGCCAGGCACCCGATAGTCCGGCGCCTGCTCCTCCCCTTTCGGCCCGCCCTCGTCCGGCGGGCCGAGCCGGACCACGAGTAAGGGCGAGCCCCGCTCGGCCGGCGCCCCGCCGAGCACCGCGCCCTCCTCTTCCTCCAACCTGCCCGCCGTCTTCCACAGCCGCCCAGCCAGGTCCTTGCACTCCGACACCGCGTCCACGCCGTCGATGCACGTCCAGTAGAGGCTCTCGGTGTCGGCCCCGCAGGCCAGCACCACCAGCGTCTCCCCGACGTCCCGCAGCAGCCCGTCCAGCGCACCCAAGGTCGGTGCCAGCTCGCCGAGTTCGGTGAGCCGCCCGGCCCGGCCGCCGCTCAGCACGGCGGCCCTGACGACCGAGCGTTCCAGGCAGACCGCCGCGTGCGCCGCGGCCTCGGACAGCTGCTGCCCCAGCCCGGTGAGCTCGTCGTCGTCCAGCTCCGCCAGCCTGGCCCCCACCGCCTCGGTGAGCAGCGCGGCCTGCCGCGCCTCGGCCAGCACATCCGGTACGTGCCTGGCCTCGGCCAGGGCGTGCCGGGCCCTCTTGATCAGTCGCAGCGCCTCCATGGCCGCCACTCCTTCCGCTCGCTGTCGCCGTGGGACCACGACCGCCGGAGGGGCGGTCAGGTGGTCACGGCGAAAGCGTGCGGCGAAGTCGGCGAGGCCGCATCCGTCATCGGGAAAGCTGTGGACAAGTCCGGGGCTGTGGATAACTCCCGTCCCTCACAAGGGTTATTCGTCCACGTCCGGGTTGACACCCGCCCCGTCCGGGTCGGCGTCCGCCGGTCCGTCCGGCACCGGGAAGCGGAGCTCGTTCCGCTCGATCTTGGCCGCGAGGGCCTCCAGCGGATCCACCCCGACCACCGTGCAGAACTGCACCAGGTACGCGAGGACGTCCGCGACCTCGTCCCGCACCCGGTGGGCCCGCTCCGGCTCGGACATCACCGCGGCCGCCTGCTCGGGCGTCAACCACTGGAAGATCTCCAGCAGTTCGCCGGCCTCCACGCTCAGCGCGGCCGCCAGGTTCTTCGGCGTGTGGAAGGGCTCCCAGCGCCGGGCCGCCGCGAAGTCCGCCAGCCGCTGCCGCAGGGCCTCCAAGGTCGGCCCGGTGGGCCCGGTGGGCCCGGCCGGTTCCCCCGGCCTCGTCACTCGTTCGTTCACCCGTCCAGGTCTACCTCACCCGTCCACCTCGTCCGCCCCCGGGTCCGCGCCGTCCCCGCGCCCGCACTGGGCCGGCACCCGGGTCGTCTCGGGCCGCAGCACGGTGTGCCCCGAGTCCGGGTCGCGCCGGCACTCGACCAGCACGGCCGCGCCCGACCGCGGTTCGGCCGCGCCGAGCGCCTCCCGCGCCGCGGCCGGCTCCTGAAGCGCGGCGAGGACGCGCAGCTGGTTGCGCCCGGACATGTCCCGGGCCAGCCGTAGCAGTGAGGCGGTCTGTTCGGTGGCGAGCCCGGCTCCGAGGTCCTCGGCGAGCACGGTGAGCTGCCGGTGCGCCCACGGCACCTCGGCGGCCACGTCGAGGTCGAGCACCCCGGCCCCGGTGAGCAGCACCGCGGCGAACGCGAGGTGGCGCAGCATGCCGTCGGAGGCCTGGTCGGCCCCGGTGCGCCCGAGGACGCCTTCGTCGAACACTGCGAGGACCCGCTGGTCGGGCCCGCTGCCGCGGTGGGCGAGGGAGAGTCCGAGCAGCGGGTGCGGGGCGGCGGACTGGACGGCGCGCAGGAGCTGCCCGTAGCGGCGCGGGCATTCGTTGCCGAGCCGGGCGAGGACGGCGGAGATGTTGGCGGCGTTGCTGCGCAGCCGGGCCTGCGGGTCGGGCCGGGCCCAGCCGCGCATGAGGGCGGGGACGGGGTGGACGGGGAAGACCTCGCGCAGCGCGGTGAGCAGGTCCTCGGTGGCGGCGAGGACCTGCCGTTCGCCCGGGGAGGAGCCGGCCACCCGGAGCGGCAGTTGCGCGGTGATCATGGTGCCGCTGGGGAAGGGCGCCCGGATGTCGCCCTGGCGGGTGTCGTTGTGCCAGCAGACGTTGACGCGCCGCTTGCGGACGTCCTGTTCGCCGGTGTCGACGAGGGTGCGGCCGTCCAGGGTGAGCGATTCGCGGGCGATCCGCACCGGGCCGTCGGTGCGGACGACGACGTCGAGCCGGATGCGGCCGTGCGGGGAGCGGACGGTGCAGCCGAGGATGACGGCGTCGCGCCCGTGCGGGACGCACCCGGTCAGGCCGCCTCGGACGGGTTTGGCCAGGGGGCCGGTGCGGTCGGGCAGGCCGTCGAAGGAGTCGGCGATCTCCTCTCCGAGGGCGAGCCGGGAGAGCACGGCCAGCGCGTCGAGGGCGTTGGACTTGCCGACGCCGGCGGGCCCGTGCAGGACGGTGAGGGGCGCGAGCGGCAGGACCGCGCGCCGGTAGGACTTGAACGAGGTGAGCCGGAGCTCCTCGACGGTGGGACGTGTTACGGATGTCCGATCGGGCCCCGGGGCGCTCGGTCGGGGGTGGGCCGGCGCGGCGGGCCGGGTGGCGTCGCGGTTCACCCGTCGGACGTTAGCCGCAGGCCGGTCGGCAGAAACGTGCCTGCTCAGCAGATTCATCCCAACGTGGCGGCCACACCCCGCGCGCGCCCGACGTTCAGCGCCGGTAGGCGGCCACCGTCACGGAAGCGGTCACCTCGACCGGGTCCGGCAGCTCCGCGAGCGCGGCGGCCAGGCGGTCCGGGTCGGTGTGCCAGGCGCTGGGGCCCATGCCGACGACGGTGCGCACGTCGTCCGGGCCGAGCCGCAGGGTGAACTCGACCTGCCGCTGCCCGGCAGGGGTCAGGTAGGGGCCGAGCTTCTCGTCGATCCGCCGCTGCTTCTCCTCGTCGACCGACAACAGGCCCAGCGCGCCGACGAGTTCGCGCAGGTGGCGGGCGGTGGGCGAGACCAGCAGCAGGGTGGCGCCGGGGCGCAGCACGCGGCGGATCTCGGGCCCGTTGCGCGGGGCGAAGACGTTGAGCATCAGCCCGGCGGAGGCATCGCGCAGCGGCAGCGGCCGCCAGGCGTCGCAGACCACGGCACCGATCCGGGGGTGGGCCTTGGCGGCGCGGCGCAGCGCGAACTTGGAGATGTCGAGGGCGGCGCCGACGCGGCCGGGCAGGGCGTCGAGGACGTGGGCCAGGTAGTGGCCGGTGCCGGCGCCGAGGTCGGCGACGAGGCCTTCGGGGTCGGCGGCCGCGGCGGCCTCGGCGAGGGCGTCGGCGATGGGCCGGTAGTGGCCGGCGGCGAGGAAGTCGGCACGGGCGGCGACCATCTCGGCGGTGTCGCCGGTGCCGGTGTGGGCGTCGCCGGCGAGGAGGCTGACGTAGCCCTGCTTGGCGAGGTCGAAGCTGTGGCCGGCGGGGCAGCGCAGGGCGCGCTCGTGCCGGGTGAGGGCCTGCGCGCAGTGGGGGCAGGCCAGGTAGTGCTCGATGTCCTGCAGCAACGTTCCGTCTTCTCTCGCCGTTCAGCCCGGGTGCCCGGGGGTTTCGCGGGTCCGGTGGCCCTGAGTAACCAGCCTAACGACCCCGCCCGACCCCGACGGCCCGCCCGGCCAGCCGACCCCGCCCCGGGCCCGCCGACCCCACCCGGCCCCGCTGCCCGACCTATCGGCCCCGCCGCTGCCCGCTTATCGGCCCCGCCCCTGCGCGCCCGCGCCCGCGCTCCGCCGCGACGCGCAGGGCGAGGGCGGCGAGCGCCTCGGGCGCGCCGGGCCGGCCACGGATGCCGGGGAAGGCGTTGACGTCGACGATGACGGGTTCGGCGGGCCCGTCGAGCAGGTCGACGCCGTAGACGTCGAGCCCGAACACCTCGCCGACGCGCAGGGCGAGGGCGGCCCGGTCGGCGGGCGGTTCCCAGCCCTGTCCCTGCCCCGACTCCCCTACGCTGTCGGCGAGTTCGGACCGCCGCCGGGCCGCGAACACCTGCCGGTCGATCACCCACAGCTTCTGGTCCCAGCCGGTCCCCGGGACGAACGGCTGGGTGACGACGGGCTCGTCGGGCCAGCGCGCGACGAGTTCACGCAACCGGGCCGGGCCGTCGACCCGGGCGACCAGGTCGTGGCGCCGACTGTGCCGACTCTTGACGACGAACGGGTAGGCGGGATCGGCGAGTTCGGCGAGCCGCCCGGCGTCGCGGGTGGCCGCGAAGGGCAGGTCGGCCGCGCGCGCGAGTTCGGCCATCCGCACCCGGTCCTGGCAGAGTTCGGTGGCCGCGGCCGAGTTGATGACGGGCGCCCCGCGCCGCTCCAACTCTTGTGCGAGTGAAAGGGATCGACGGGTGTGGGCCTTGAGCAGATAGACGTCGGCGAGCGCCGGCCCTGCCGGTCCAGCAGGGTCGACGATCGTCACCTCGTGCCGGTCCGCCAGCAGGGCGGCGGTCGCCGCGAGCACCGGGTGTCCGGGGTTGGCGGTGATCAGGCCGATCCTCATATCGCCCCGCCCAGGCCAGCCCCACCCAAGCCGGCCCCGTCAAAGCCGGCTCCGCCGAACTCTCCACCACCGAAGCCCAGTTGCCCGTACCCCGCGCCACCACCCGCCGGCACCAGTGCGGGCGCGGGCGCCGACACGGCCGTCCCGCTGCGCGCGAGCCGCAGCACCGCCCGGGCGACCCTGGCGACCGCGTCCGGCACCTGGCGGAAGCTCGGGAAGTCGTTGATGTCGACGACCACCGGCCCGTCCGGCCCGAGCAGCACGTCGACGCCGTACAGGTCGAGCCCGAACACCTCGCCGACCTGCGCCGCGATCCGCGCGACCTCCCCGGGCAACGGGACCTGCCGTTCGCGTACGCTCTGCCCGGGGTGGAGCGGGGAGGAACGTTCCGTCGCGAAGAGCTCGCCGTCGACGCAGTACACCTTGAGGTCGGTGCCGGAGTTGGGCACGTAGGGCTGGGCGATCAACAGCCCCTCGTCGGCGAGTTCGGGACCGAGGTCGAGGAGGTGGTCGGGGCTGGGCACGAGCCGGACGGCCCGCCCGGAGCTGCCGTCGGCGGGCTTGACGACGAGCGGGTACTCGGCGGCCGGGATCTCGGCGAGCCGTTCCCAGCGGGCGGTGGCGTAGGTGACGGGGACGGGCAGGCCGCGGGTGCTGGCGATGACGGAGGCGAGCGCCTTGTCGCGGACGCCGCGGATGGAGCGGACGTCGTTGACGGTGGTGAGGCCGACGGCGGCGGCCGCGTCCAGCAGGGTGAGCCCGGGCCCGCCGGAGACGGTCTTGAGCACCCAGGCGTCGTGGCTGCCGGCCCGGATCGCCTCGGATATCGCCATCAGCGAGTCCCCGGGGCGCAGCACGTCCACCCGGTGCCCCCATGCGGTGAGCTGGCGTGCCACGTCGAGCGGCATGCCGTCGTGCCGGTAGTGCTCCTCCACCAGAAAGCAGAGCCTCATGGGCCTGTCTTCCCCCCTTGCCAAGCCGAGTGCGGACGTCCGCCGTCCCCCTTCGGCAGAGCTGTAAAGGCATCAGCATGCCACGCGGTATACGCACAAGATCGCTGCGAGCCGGTAAGCGTTCAGCAACAATCAGGCGCCCGCCCCGCCCCGGCCCTTCGCCACCCCCGGCACGAAGCACCGCCGCCGCCCGCCATCACCCCCGGCACGAGGCACCGCCACCGTCCGTCACACCGTCACCGGCGCCCCCGGTACGAAGCCCGGGAACAATACGGTGGCGGGCCGCCGACGCCCCTGCTTGGATGCACGCCGTGACTTCTGTTGATCATGCCCCCGACCACTCCCTCCTCGACGCGATCGAGCGCTACTACGACGCGGTGCCGCGCAGCGCCGCGCGGACCGAGGACTTCGGCCCGCTGACCCTGTTCGTCCGCGAGGGCGCGGGCTGGCCCTACTACGCCCGCCCCACGCTCGACCACGACGGCCCCGCCACCACCGCCGAGGACGTCCTGCGGGTGCTGGCCCGCCAGCGGGAGCTGGGCGAGCCGGAGGCCTTCGAGTGGGTGGCCGAGCGGAGTCCGGAGCTGCGGGCCGCGGTGGAGGCGGCCGGGCTCGCGGTGCACGAGCACCCGCTGCTGGTGCTGGGCCCGCAGGACGAGCCGGCCCCGGCGCCCGAGCTGCCGGAGGAGGTGCGGGTGGAGGTCCTGGGCGCGGACGCGCCGGAGCTGGCGGCGGCGGTCGCCGTTCCGCACCTGGCGTTCGCCGAGCCGGGCACCGGCGTGGGCGCCGTGGGTGCGGCCGAACTGGCCGAGGCCGCAGGGCGGTTGACGGCAGAGGGCGCGGTGGAGCGGATCGCGCGGCGGATCACCGACGGCGCCACCGTGCTGGCCGCCGCGGTGGAGGACGGTTCCGCGCTGTGCGCGGGCCAGCACAATCCGGTGGGCGCGGTCACCGAGGTGGCCGGGGTCGGGACGCTGCCGGTCGCGCGGCGGCGCGGGCTGGGTCTGGCGGTCACCGCGGCCCTGGTCGCGCACGCGCGGGCGAACGGCGTGCGGACGGTGTTCCTGTCCGCCGCCGACGAGGAGGTCGCCCGGATCTACCGCCGGGCGGGCTTCCGCCCGTTCGCGACGGCCCTGATCGCCGAGCCGGCCCCGGACCGGCCCGGCGACTGACCCGCAGACCGGCCGACCCGACGACCGGCCGACCCCCCGACCACACCAACGAGAGCCCTCAGGAACGGACGACGAGGACGACGCGACCGGGCAGGAGCCCCACCCGGTCAGTCGTCGTCCTCGTCCTCCGCCCCGCTGACGCCCTCCCCCTCTGCCTCGTCGACGACCCACCCCGCCAGCCGTTCGGCGACCCCGGACACGCCGAGCCGCCCCTCCCGGATGGCCCGGGCGAGGCTGCGCACCTCGCGGGCGGTGGTGGCGACGGTGCAGCCGCTGGCGACGAGGTAGGCGTAGGCGGCGGCGGTCGCGTAGAGCTCGTTGGTCTTCTCCAGGGCCGGCACCCGGATCAGCTGGTGCATCAGGGCGGCGGCGCGGTCCTGTGGTTCGGGGTAGACGTCGATGTCGAAGATCTCGGCCTGGTGCCGGGCGACGGCCGCGAGCAACGACCCGTAGTCGGTGACCTGCGGGTCACCGGGCGTGTACTGCTCGGCGGTCATGAGCAGCCACGAGAGGTCGACCTCCAGCTTCAACGGCGCACGTCCTTCAGGTCGCCCGGCTCCGCGAACTCGGCCAGGAAGGCCGTCTCGTACTCCTTCATGAACTGGGCGGCGGCGTCGACGAAGGCCCGCCCCGCCTCGCCCATGTCCTGCTGGACCAGGCGCTCGATGTACTGGTTCATGCTGATCCCCTGCTGCTCCGCCCGTTCCCGGGCCATCTCCGCGGTCGTGGCGTCCACCCGGACGTTCAGCTGCTTCTTACCCATGAATCTCAAGCTAGCGCTGAAGTGCTAGCACAACAAGGGCGCACGCACACCGGACGGAGCGCCCACCCCCACAGACGTGCCCCCCCCCACAGACGTTCCCCGCACGGACGTTCCCCGCCCGGGAGCGAACGCGGGTCCGGATCAGAACTGGGTGCTGACCGTCACTCCGCTGAAGTCGGTGTTGGCGTAGAGGCTGATGTAGCGGTAGCCGGCCGTCGGGTTGGTGACGGTGATGCTCTGCGTGCTGCCGGCGTTGGTGGAGGAGGCGGTGAAGGCGTTCGGCGAGGCCCAGGTGTCCGCGTTGTAGTACAGGTACGCGGTGCCGGTGCCGCCGGAGGTGCTGATCTTCAGGGTGCTGACGCCGGCCGGCAGGTAGACGTACAGGTAGTCGAGGCCGCCGGCGGTGGCGGTGAGGTTGGACCGGGAGCAGTTCTGGCCGAGCGCGTCGGTGCGCGGGTCGGTGCAGGTCGGCAGGGTGGTGCCGCCGCCGGTGCCGGTGGTGACGGTGACCGAGGCCGGGGTGCTGGCGGTCCTGCCGGTGGTGTCGGTGACGGTCAGGGCGACGGTGTACGTGCCCGCGGCGGCGTAGCCGTGGCTCGGGTTCCGCTGGTCGGAGGAGGTCCCGTCGCCGAAGGTCCAGTGCCAGGCGGTGATCTGGCCGGGGCCGGTCTGGACGGACTTGTCGGTCAGCGTGACGGTGGCGCCGTTGACGGCCTGGCCGAACAGCGCGGTCGGGCCAGCCGCGTAGCAGGCGCCGGCGGCGCAGCCGTCGAGCCAGGCGTCGAAGTCGGCGTCGTAGCCGGTGCCGATGCCGTTGTAGACCGCGTAGCCGCCCTGGTAGTCACCGGTGCGGAAGTGGCCGAGCATGGCGTAGACGTCGGCCGGGTGCTTCTCGAACATGTACCGGACGGCGAGGTAGCCCCACGGGTAGGTGCGCACCGAGTCCGAGTTGCCGTACGTGTTCTGGAAGACGGTGCTGAGCTTGTAGGTGTGCTTGGCGGCCTCGGCCATCGCCTGGGTGTCGGTGGTGCCGCGGTAGGCGTAGGACTCGTACTCGGCGACGCCCTCGATCCACCAGATGTCGGGCACGGAGATCTCGGTGGAGAAGTTGCCCTTCATGTCGTAGATGCCGTCGAGGTAGTGCGTGTACTCGTGGTTGAGGTTCCACACGTTGGCGGTGAAGCCGTCGTTCCACGACTTCTGGTACATCACGCACACGGCGCGGTTGTTGGGGTCGGTCGGGTCCATGACGGTCTGGCCGCCGTTGTCGGTGGAGTTCCCGAAGATCGCCCAGGAGTAGTTCAGGTAGTCGGCCTGGTTGGCGAAGACCGCGAGGGTCATGTTCTTGCCGTACGGGTTGACCGGGCCGTTGTCCTTCACCAGGTTGTGGAAGAAGGTGTCCTCGCCGCGCAGGCTGGTGCAGACGGCGGCCAGGTCGGCGGGCGACAGCGACTCGGTCAGGATGGTGCGGTTGTCGCAGACCAGCTGGTTCGGCAGCACCGCCGCGGTCAGCTTCGCCGGCAGGTCGCAGGTGCCGTAGTACGAGCACTGGCCGGGGTCGAAGGCGTTGGCCTGGTAGGCGGTGTGGACGTACAACGGGCCGGTGACGCCGGTGATCTGGGCGCCGTCGAGCACCGCCTTGACCTTCCCCTTGACCGCGGCCTCGACGACGGGGCCGTCGCCGGCCATCCGGCCGAGGTCGTTGCCGGCGTTGACGTCGAGGTAGGCGTTGGCGGTGCCGAGCAGGTCCTTGTGGTTGAGCGCGAAGTCGCCCAGGACGGTGCCGATGCTCGGGTCGGCGCCGACCGCGCTGACGAAGTCGCTGTTCCAGTTGCCCCGCCACAGCGGCGCGGACAGCACGGCGTTGACCGCCTTGAGCATCTTCGGGAAGGCGTTGTACGAGTTGTTGTAGCTGGTCAGCACCTGCTTGTAGACGCCCAGGTAGCTGCCCTGCACGTTGGCGCTGTCGGTCAGGACCAGCACCTCGTTGAGCACGGTGCCGTTGTTGTCGGTGACGTCGGTCCAGTGCCGGCCGGCGAAGAAGGCGTCGAGCCCGGCCTTGGAGGCACTGGTGAGCGCCGCGTCGTAGGGGCCGACCGCGTCCGCGTTGTTGGACTGGACGTAGTACCCGGCCCGCAGGAAGAGCACGAGCTGCAGGATGCCGGTGGAGTTGTCCCCGGTGTAGTTCGCCGCCAGGCCCTGGTAGGCGTTGGCGACGGTGAGCATCTGGGATTCCTTGAAGATCCTGCCCGCGTCGGTGCCGGTGACGTTGAACAGCGTGTTCACGCAGTCCGTGGTCGAGCCTTCGAGGAAGGAGACCAGGTCGGCACCGCTGCGCCCGCCGAAGTCGGCGGGGGTGCAACTCGGCGCGGCGGCACCGGCCGTACCAGCGGCGGCGCGGGCCGTACCAGCGACGGCACCGGCCGAGCCAGTAGCGGCGCGGGCGGAACTGCCCGGCTGGGCCGCGGAGTTGCCCGGCTTGGCCGCGGGCGCGTGCGGCTGGGCCGGACGGGGCGCGGTCTGCACGGCGGTGCCGGCCGGCTGGCCCATCACGACCTGGCCCAGCAGCGCCGGCGGCAGCGGCTTGGCGGCGGGGGCGGCGGCCTCGGAGGGATCGGCCGCGAGGAAGGCCCCCAGCGGCTTCGGGACGGCCGACGCGGCGTCGGCCGTCGCCGGGGCGGCGGCGGACGACCGGGCGCCGGCCGGCGGCTGGGCGGCCGGTCCGGACGCGGCGAGCGCGGGGACCGGCAGCAGGGTGGCGGCGGTGGCACAGCCGGCGACGACGCCGGCCATGAGCGTGGGGAGGGGTATGCGAAGGCGCACTGCGGGGTCCTTCTCCTGTGGGGGAGGCGACTGGACGACTGCCGAGGCATGGGGGAAGTCGACGTGATCCTGCCATCGGGCGACCCGCCAGAACAATGTCACAGGTCATATGACATCTACCGCGTCCGGCATAACACCGCCCCACCGGGACCGACCGCCCGCCCCCGCTTCGCACCACCGCCCGACCCGGCCTCCCCACCGCCGGACCCGACCGTCCCACCGCCCGACCCGGCCTCCCTACGGCCGGACCGGCCGGTACGTCCGCGCCGCCCAGGCCTGGAAGGTCGGCGAACTGGCGATCAGGTCCCGGTAGGCCGCGGCCGCCGCGCCGAACAGCGTCTCCACGACCTCGCCGCTCACCCCGGCGGCCCGCCAGGCCAGCAGGTGGCGGACCCAGATCGGCGTCCCGGCGAGCGGCTTGACCACCACTTCGGCCAGCGGCCTGGTGGTCGCCTGGACGACGGAGATCCCGAGCCCGGCGGAGATCATCTCCTGCAGCTCCAGCCGGCCGCCGAGGAACTCGTGGACGGTCGCCGGGGTGAAGCCCGCCGCGGCGCAGGCGCCGTAGAACACGCCGTGCCAGCCGGCCCCGTCGTCGGGGGTGAGGAACCAGTCCTCCTCGGCCAGGTCCACCAGGGCGATCTCGGTGCGGTGCCGGAGCCGGTGGCCCGCCGGGAGTGCGACGAAGGCGGGCTCGGTGACGATGCCGCGGTGCGCGACGGCCGGCGAGTGGCGCAGTTCCCGGCCCGGGTAGTCGACGGCCACGGCCGCCTCCGCGTCGCCCTGCTCCAGCAGGTCGACGATGTCCGACGAGCGGTAGACGGAGGTCACCGTGAAGCGCTGGTCGGGCCGCTGGTGCCGGGCCCTGGTGACCAGTCCGGGCAGGATCGGCGAGATGGTCGCGGCCAGGCGCAGCTCCTGGCGGGCCGGCTCGCCGGGGGCCGCCGGGCGGCGGCCGAGGCAGTCGGCGCGGGTGAGGAGGTCGCGCGCGGCGGCCACCACCTCGACGCCGAAGCAGGTCGGCGCGACGCCCACGGCCGTGCGCTCGAACAGCGGCGCGCCCAGGTGGCGTTCGATCCGGCGCAGTTGCGTACTGGTCGCGGGCTGCGAGGCGCCGAGCAGGACGGCGGCCCTGCCGACGCTCCCGGTGTCGGCGATGGCGCACAGCACGCGAAGGTGCCGCAGTTCCAGCTCCATGACCCTCCCCCTCACGCAAGGGCCGCACCCTCCCGGCCGACCGCTCCGGGCGGGAGGGTGCGGCCCCGGCGGTGGCTGTGCAACAGCACACATGACATGTCGGCCGCTCACCTTCGCCCCGCGCGAATCACCTCGTCAAGCCCCCTCCGGGAGCCGAACGGCGGCGCCGGCAGCGGCCTTTACCGGCGCATTGCGTCCCCCTGACCACTCCCTGACCCGCACCCCGGCGACCGCCCGGCCCGCACCCGCCACCCCGCCCGGCCCGCACCCGCCACCCCGCCGGGGCGAGCGAGACTTGAAGAGTTCTTCACCTTCCGAGACTCTGAACTCTCCTGAGCGTTCCGCGGAGCGGCACCGACCGGTCTGGAGGCCGGCAATGACAGCCATGTTCGACCAGGAGCTGCGCGAGCAGCTCGCCCAGGCCCGCCGGGACCTCGCAGCGGCCCGGGCCGAAGGGGACGCCGACGGCGTCCAGGCGTACGAGGGCCGGATCGCCGGACTGCTCCGGCTCGCCGCCCAGCACGGGATCGACCTTCCGCACAGCGCCGACGAGGAGGAGCACAACCGGCCCTGACCGTCCCGCACCGGAACGGCGAGGAGGCGGCACCCGCGTGAACGGGTGCCGCCTCCTCTGCCGTCTCCTCCGACGAACTCCCCCGAACTCCCCCGGACTGCCTCTGACCGCCCCGAACCGCCTCGAACGCGGTCAGAGCCCGTCAGTCAGCACCCCGGAGGGCCGCCGGGTCACTTCCCGATCGGCTCCAGGATCGTCACGCACTCGAAGTGGTGCGTCATCGGGAACAGGTCGAAGGCCCGCAGCGAGACCGGCCGGTAGCCGCCCTCGCGGAAGAACGCCAGGTCCCGGGCGAGCGCCGCCGGGTCGCAGGCGACGTACGCGATCCGGCGCGCCTCCAGGCCGACCAGGTGCGCGACGGTCTCGCGCCCGGCGCCCGAGCGCGGCGGGTCCAGGACGATCAGGTCGGTGGCGGTGATGCCGGTGCGCGGCAGCAGCGTCTCGACGCGGTCGCACTCGATCCGCACGTTGTCCAGCGCGGCCAGGTTGTGCCGGGCGTCGGCCACGGCCTGCTTGGAGGACTCGATGCCGAGCACCGCGCCCTCCTCGCCGACCCGGTCGGCCAGCGCGCCCGCGAACAGGCCGACGCCGCAGTACAGGTCGAGCGCGTTCTCGCCCCACTGCGGGTCCAGGCCGTCCAGGACGGCGTCGACCAGGGTGTCCGGCGCCTCGGGGTGGATCTGCCAGAAGCCGCCGTTGCTGACCCGCCAGGTCCGCCCGGTCGCCCGCTCGCGCACGAAGCTGCGGCCGTGCACGCGGTGGATGTCGCCCTGGTCGTCCACCCGGGCGATCGACACCGGCTTGTCCAGCTCGACCAGCGGCAGCTGGGCGCCGGGACGCGGGGTGAGCACCACCTGGCGGTCCGAGGAGCCGCTCGCGGCGATCACCTCGACCGAGGCGATGCCCGGCCAGTCGCGGGCCTCGATGCCGAGTTCGGTGACGCCCTCGGCGGCGATCAGGCAGCGGTCCACCGGCTGCACGTCGTGCGAGCGGTGCTTGCGCAGGCCGACCTTCCCGGTCTCCTGGTCCACGGCGTACTGCACGCGGGTGCGCCAGGTCGGCACCTGCCCGGCCGGCAGCTTGCCGCCGACCGGCTCGACGCTGCCGTCCCAGCCCGCCTCGGCCGGGGTGAGCCCGGCCAGCTTGGCCAGCTGCTCGGTCAGCACCTGCCCCTTGAGCTTGCGCTGCCCGCCCGGGGTGACGTGCTGCCAGTCGCAGCCGCCGCACTTGCCGGGCCCGGAGAACGGGCACGGCGGCGCGATCCGCTCCTTGGCGGGCTCCAGGATCTCGACCGCGTCGGCCCGCAGGAACCGGGAGGTGGAGGTGCCCTCGGTGACCAGTGCGACCACCTTCTCGCCGGGCAGCGCGTGCCGGACGAACAGCACCCGGCCCTCGTGCCGGGCCACGCAGTGCCCGCCGCCGTGCGCGACCGGGCCGACCTCGACCTCGTAGCGCTGGCCGGCCAGCGGATCGCCGGTCGGCGTCTCGGGCCGCGCGGCCCGCGGCGCGGTGCGCAGCGCCTTCGGCGGCCGCACCGCCTGCTTGCGCGGCCGCTCCCCCGGCGTGCGGGACGCCTGCGCGCGGGATCCCTGCGCGCGGTCGCCCTTCGGCGCGCCGTCCTTGGAGCGCTCGCCCTTCTGCGTGCGCTCGGTCTTCGGCGCACGGTCGGTCTTCTGCGTACGGTCGGCCTTCGGCTTCCCCGTGTCGGCTTCCGCCGGACGCGCGGGAGCAGGCTCGCCCGGCGCGAGCGGCGCGGTCTGCGCGGTGAAGCCGTCGCGGTCGGTGGCGGCCGGGCGCACGGGCTTGCCCCAGCGCGGCCGGGCGACCTTGCCGGGGGCGGCGGCGCCCTTGCGGGCGCCCTTGCCCGAGGATCCGGAGGAGCGGGACGGGGTGTTGCGGGTCACTGGGCGGAGTCCTTGCTGCTGTCAGCGGTGGCGTCTGGCATAACGGGGACCTTCGACTTTACGGCCTTCGGCGCCCGAGGCTCGCCACGCCGGACGGCACCCGGCGCCGACCAGGCCTTCTGCGGCTTGCGCCGCTCGGAGGACTCCAGCTGCCACGGCACCGAGGTGACCATCACCCCGGGCTTGAACAGCAGCCGTCCCTTGAGCCGCAGCGCGCTCTGGTTGTGCAGCAGGTGCTCGTACCAGTGGCCGACCACGTACTCGGGGATGTAGACCGACACCACCTCACGCGGGCTGCTGCGGCGCAGGTTCTTCACGTAGTCGAGGACGGGCCCGGTGATCTCGCGGAACGGCGAGTCCAGCACCTTGAGCGGCACCTCGATGCCGCGCTCGTCCCATTCCCGGCGCAGCGCCGCCGTGTCGGCCGGGTCGACGTTGACGGTGACGGCCTCCAGGGTGTGGGCGCGGGCGAGCCTGGCGTAGGCGAGGGCGCGCAGCGCGGGCTTGTGCAGCTTGGAGACCAGCACGATGGCGTGCACCCGGGTGGGCAGCACCACGTCGTCCGGCTCCTCGGCGGCGGTGAGCTCCTCGGAGACCCGGTCGTAGTGGCGGCGGATGCCCTTCATCATCACGAAGAGCACGACCATCGCGGCGATCGCGATCCAGGCGTGGCTGATCTTGGTGACCAGGACGACGATCAGCACGGCCATGGTCATCACCAGGCCGAAGGTGTTGATCGCCCGGCTGCGCTGCATGTGGCGGCGCTTGGCCGGGTCGGTCTCGGTGCGCAGCAGCCGGGTCCAGTGCCGGATCATGCCGGACTGGCTCATGTTGAAGGAGACGAAGACGCCGACGATGTAGAGCTGGATCAGCCGGTTGGGGTCCGCGTCGAAGGCGATGACGAACAGGATCGCGGCGATCGCCAGCAGGATGATGCCGTTGGAGAAGGCCAGCCGGTCGCCGCGGGTGTGCAGCTGGCGCGGCAGGTAGCGGTCCTGGGCGAGGATCGAGCCGAGCACCGGGAAGCCGTTGAAGGCGGTGTTCGCGGCGAGCACCAGGATCAGGCCGGTGACGGCGGCGACGAAGTAGAAGCCGGGCGTGAAGTTGTTGAAGACGGCTTCGCTGATCTGGGCGAGCGCGGTCTTCTGGTGGTAGCCGGGCGAGGAGCCGACGAGCTGCTCGGCCGGGTTCTCGGCCATCTGCACGCCGGTGAGGCGGGCCAGCCAGATGATGCCCATGAACATCACCACGGCGATGCTGGCCATCATCAGCAGGGTGGTGGCGGCGTTCTTGCTCTTGGGCTTGCGGAAGGCCGGCACGCCGTTGGAGATGGCCTCCACGCCGGTGAGCGCGGCACAGCCGGAGGAGAACGACTTGAGCAGCAGGAACACCATGGCGAACCCGGCCAGCGATTCGTTGCCGGGGATGGCGGCGAGGTGGAATCCGGAGCTCTCGGCGGGCATGTCCTGGCCGAGCAGGAAGTGCCGGACGAAGCCGTAGCCGACCATGCCGATGACGCCGATCATGAACGCGTACGTCGGGACGGCGAAGGCGGTGCCGGATTCGCGGACGCCGCGCAGGTTCATGCCCATCAGCACCACCACGACGATGACCGACAGGGTCAGTTCGTGGCCGCGCAGCGCGGGGACGGCGGAGACGACGTTGGCGACGCCCGAGGTCGTCGAGACGGCCACGGTGAGCACGTAGTCGACCATCAGGGCGCTGGCGACGACGAGTCCCGACTTGGGCCCGTGGTTGACGGTCGCGACCTCGTAGTCGCCGCCGCCGCTCGGGTAGGCGTGCACGTTCTGCCGGTAGGAGGCGACCACCGCGAGCATCACGATCGCGACGACGACGCCGATCTGCCAGGAGAAGTGGATCGCCGAGGCACCCGCCACGGAGAGCGTCAGCAGGATTTCCTCGGGGGCGTACGCGACCGAGGAGAGCGCGTCCGAGGCGAAGACGGGCAGCGCGATCCGCTTGGGCAGAAGTGTTTCGCCCAATTTGTCGCTGCGCAGGGCGCGCCCGATCAGGATGCGTTTCGGTAGGTCAGTCGGCATAGGCACGTTAAGGAATCGTAGGGGCTTCCCGGGCCGGGCTCCGCCGTTTGTCCCCCCCTTCGTCGCGACTGCGTTCTATGGACCGGCTAGCGTGTCGGATACGAGTCGGCGGGCAACACTCAGGTTGTGAGTCGGCGCCCCACGAGAACGCTCGCCCAGGGAAGCCGGGCGGGAAAGGGAGATGAACGGTGTTTGCGCAGGTCAAGAACCCTACGGGACGGGTGAGGTAGCGCCGGTGCACATCGTCATCATGGGCTGCGGCCGCGTGGGCTCGGCCCTCGCCAGAGCCCTGGAGAAACAGGGCCACTCGGTGGCCGTGGTCGACCAGGACCCGACCGCGTTCCGTCGGCTGGGCGCCGGGTTCAACGGGCGCCGGGTGACCGGCGTCGGCTTCGACCAGGACACCCTGCGCGAGGCGGGCATCGAGGAGGCCGGCGCGTTCGCCGCGGTCTCCAGCGGCGACAACTCCAACATCATCGCCGCGCGGGTGGCCCGGGAGAACTTCGGCGTGGAGAACGTCGCGGCCCGGATCTACGACCCCCGCCGCGCCGAGGTCTACCAGCGCCTGGGCATCCCGACCGTGGCGACGGTCCGGTGGACCGCCGACCAGATGCTGCGCCGGCTGCTGCCGAGCGGCGCCGAGCCGCTGTGGCAGGACCCGAGCGGCGGCGTCCAGCTGGCCGAGGTCGCCTACGCCCCGGGCTGGGTCGGCCACCGCATCGGCGTGCTGGAGGAGTCCTCCGGCGCCCGGGTGGCGTTCGTCACCCGGCTCGGCGAGGGCGTGCTGCCCTCGCCCCAGATGGTGGTGCAGGAAGGCGACCTGGTGCACGTGATGCTGCGCCGGGGCGACCTGACGGCGGTCGAGGCCGCGTTCGCGCAGGGGCCGAAGGAGGAGGGTCACTGATGCGGGTCGCCATTGCCGGTGCCGGTGCCGTGGGTCGCTCGATCGCGGGCGAGCTGCTGGAGAACGGGCACGAGGTCCTGCTGATAGACAAGAACCCCAACTCCATCTCGGTGGAGCGGGTGCCCATGGCGGAGTGGCTGCTGGCCGACGCCTGCGAGATCACCTCGCTGGACGAGGCGGCGCTGCAGCGCTGCCACGTGGTGATCGCCGCGACCGGCGACGACAAGGTGAACCTGGTCGTCTCGCTGCTCGCCAAGACCGAGTACGCGGTGCCGCGGGTGGTCGCCCGGGTGAACAACCCGAAGAACGAGTGGCTCTTCAACGAGTCCTGGGGCGTGGACGTGGCCGTGTCCACCCCGCGTCTGATGTCCGCCCTGGTCGAGGAGGCGGTCAGCGTCGGCGACCTGGTCCGGCTGATGCGCTTCAGCCAGGGCAACGCCAACCTGGTCGAGCTGACCCTGGCCGCCGACACCGAGCTGGTCGGCACCCGGGTGGGCGACGTGGCCTGGCCGCAGGACACCGCGCTGGTGACGATCATCCGCGAGGGCCGGGTGCTGGTGCCGGGCAAGGACGACACCCTGGAGGGCGGCGACGAGCTGCTCTTCGTGGCCGCGCAGGAGCGCGAGGAGGAGCTGGAGGACCTGCTGTCGGCGTCCTCCGGCGCCCAGTAGGGCCGAAGGCGCGGACCGGACACGGGCGAGGGCCCCCCCCCACCCCGGGGGGGCGCCCCACCCCCGCCCCGGGGGGGCCGCGGGGCCCGGCGCCCCCCCGGCCCGCGCCAGCGGGGCCGCGCCCCCCGGGGCGCGCAACGCGGCCG
>NZ_JBHXTQ010000011.1:0-85698 GCF_042677305.1 Kitasatospora sp. NPDC127121
GGCCTAGGCTGCCACGGCTTTGGCGCGGTCGGCGGCGATGTGGACGGCGAGGCCGCCGAGGACCGTCCCCATCGCATAGCGCTGGAACCGCAGCCAGGCGGGACGGCGGTTGAGGAAGGACGCGATGCCGCCCGCGCTCACCGCGATCAGCCCGTTGACGGTGACCGCCACCACGATCTGGGTCAGCCCCAGCACCAGGCTCTGCACCGCGACGTGACCGCGCTCGGGCGCCACGAACTGGGGCAGCAGCGAGATGTACATGATGGCGATCTTGGGGTTGAGCAGGCAGGTCAGGAAGCCCATGGCGAACAGCCGGCGCGGCGGGTCCGGCGGCAGCTCCTGCGGGGCGAACACCGCCGTACCACCCGGCCGGACGGCCTTCCAGGCCAGCCACAGCAGGTAGCCGGCGCCGGCCAGCTTGATCGCGGTGTAGAGGGCGGGCACCACCGAGAACACGGCGGCCACGCCCGCCGTCACCGCGGCCAGGTAGACCAGGAAGCCGGCCGCGACCCCGATCAGCGACAGCAGCCCGGCGCGGCGGCCCTGGGCGATCGACCGGGAGACCAGGTAGATCATGTTGGGCCCCGGTGTCAGCACCATCCCGAGCGCCACGGCGGCGATCCCGAGCACGGCATGCCCGCCCACGGCGGACAGGGCGGATGCGGCGGGCAGGTCGAACGAGGCGGATGCGACGGGAGCGGCGGGGGTCAGTGCTTCCATGCGAGGAGGCTAGGCCCGGCGTCGATCTCAATGCAATGATGACTTTGCACTCGGTGCAATGCCGATGCGATGCCGTGCAATGCCATCACCTTGCGTGGAGGGGTCCCGCCGATGGACGACTACCGCCTGATCGCCGACGAGATCGCCGACGCCATCACCGGCGGGCGGCTGCGACCCGGCCAGCAACTGCCCACCCAGCGCGCCTTCGCCCGCAGCCGGGGCATCGCCAACTCCACGGCGGGGCGCGTCTACCGGGAACTGACCCGGCGCGGACTGACCACCGGGGAGGTCGGGCGCGGCACCTTCGTCCGGGCCGGACAGGGGGCCGGCGGCGGGGCAACCGGCGGGCAGGTGGCACTCGCCGAACCGGCCGGCGCGCCGGTGGACCTGGAACTCAACTATCCCGCCGTCCCCGAGCAGGCCGGACTGCTGGCCGCCGGACTGGCGCCGCTGCTCCGGGCGGACGCGCTGGGTGCCGCACTCGCGCCGGTGGGCGCGGCCGGGACGGGCGCGGCCCGGCAGGCGTTCGCGGCACTGCTGTCCGACGAACGCCGGACGGGCGGGGACCGGACGGGCGGGGACCCGTCGGCTGGGGATCGGACGGCCGGGGGTCGGACGGGCGGGTCCCGGGAGGTCACCCCGGAGATCGCCGGGGAGGAGCTGCTGTTCGCGGGCAACGGACGGCAGGCCATCGCCGCGGCACTGTCCGCGCTGGTGCCGCCCGGCCACCGGCTGGGGGTGGAGGCGCTGACCTATCCGGTGGTCAAGGCCGTCGCCCAGCGACTGGGCATCACGCTCGTGCCACTGGCCGTCGACGAGCACGGACTGCTGCCCGACGCCGTGGCCGCCGCCCACCGGGCCGCGCCGCTGCGCGCCGTCTACGTCCAGCCGAGGCTGCAGAACCCGCTCGGCGGGAGCCTGCCGTACGAGCGGACGGCCGCCCTCGCCGAGGAGCTGCGCCGCCTCGGCCTGCCGGCCGTCGAGGACGCGATCTGGTCCTTCCTCCGCCCGGAGCTGACCGCCCTCGCGAGCCTCGCACCGGAACGCACCGTCCTCGTCGACAGCCTCTCCAAGCGGCTCGCGCCCGGGCTGACCACCGGGTTCGCGGTCGTCCCCGCCGCGCTGCGCGAACGGATCGCGGGCGCACTGCGCTCGGGCGGCTGGACGCCCAGCGGGTTCGCCCTGGAGGCGGCCGTGCGCTGGATCGGGGACGGCACCGTGGCCGAGGTCGTGGCGGCCAAGCGCGCCGACGCCGTCGCGCGTCAGCTGCTGGCGCGCGAGGCGCTGGCGGGGCAGCGCGTCCGGGCCGACCCCTGCTCGTACTACCTGTGGTGGGAGCTGCCGGCGGCCTGGCGGGCGGAGACCTTCGTCGCGGTGGCGGCGCGGGCGAGCATCGCCGTCACACCCGCGGCGGCGTTCGCCGCCGACCCTCGGCGTTCCCCGTCCGCCGTCCGGGTCGCCCTGGCCTCGCCGCCGCTGCCCGTGCTGGCGCAAGCACTGGAGACGCTGGCGCGGATCGCGCGGGGGACGGCGGAGGAGTGGATGGAGTGACGGGCGGGCGGACGAACAACTGACAGATAACAGATAACAGCTGTTGAAATCTGTTATCTGTTATCTGTCAGTTGAAATCTGTCAGCTGTCAGTCGACGGCGCGCTCCGACCGCCTCGCACCGCCGTGTCCGCAGCCCCGCCGGCACCGACTGCGCGCAACCGGGAGGCGGCGGTGGCGGCGAGCTGGGGCGCGATCCGGGCGACGTCGCGCGAACCGACAGCCGCGATCAGGCTCGGCAGCAGCCAGCGGACCGGCTGCATGCCGCGCAGCCAGGCCTGCGCGTAGACGTGGGCGGACCGCCGGGCAATGCCGGCGGTGATCCGCTCCACCGCGGGCTCCAGCGGGTAGGTCTTGTTGGCCGGCCACGGCAGCCTGGTCCGCATCTGCTTGAGCACGGTGTCCTCGTCGGCGCCGCGCACCATGTCGGTGTCGGTCCAACTCAGGTATCCCACACCGACCTTGACCCCCTGGTGAGCGACCTCGGCGCGGAGCGAGTGGGCGAAGGCCTCCACCCCGGACTTGCTGGCGCAGTACGCGCTCATCAGCGGCGCGGGAGTGAGCGCGGCGAGCGAGGCGATCTGCAGCAGGTAGCCCCGGCTCTCGACGAGGGCGGGCAGGAAGGCCCTGGCCGTGGCGACGCTGCCGAGCAGGTTGACCTCGATCACCCGGCTGAACGCCCGGTGATCGCTGTCCGCCACCGGCCCGCCGATGGCGATGCCGGCGTTGGCGACCACGGTGTCGATCCGGCCGTAGTGCTCCTTGATCCGGCGGGCGGCGTCGCCGAGCGCGTCGAGGTCGGTGACGTCCACCTCCCAACTGGTCGCGGCCGCGCCGCACTGCGCCGCGACGGCCTTGAGCTCGTCCGGCTCCAGCCCCAGGAGGGCGACCTTGGCCCCGCGCCGGGCGAGCGTGCGAGCGAGCGAAGCCCCGACCCCGCGGGCGGCCCCGGTGACGACGACGACCTGTGCGGACAACGGCGGGATGGCGTTCATGCGGCGGCGGTCCTCTCGGAAACGGGCGCAGAGGCGGAGGAGGCAGAGGCGGAGGAGGCAGGAGCGGAGACGGAAGCGGGCGCGGCGGACAGGTACGCGGCGGCCAAGCGGTGGATCTCGGCCGCGACCTCCACCGGCCGCTCCAGCGGCGCCATGTGCCCAACCCCAGGAAGCAGCAACAGCCCCTGCGGGTCGGCGAGTTCGGCAACGATCCGGTGTGCTTGCACCGGCGGGGTCAGCCGGTCCGCGGTGCCGACCACGACGGCGGTCGGTACGGCGAGCCGGGCGAGCCCGGCGTGGACGTCCAGACGGTCGAGGACTCCCGCCCAGTTGGCGCGGACGGCGGTCGGGCAGGCGTGCACGATCCGGGCCGTCGCCTCCACCTGACCGGCGGACGAACCCGGGCCCATGGTCGCGTACTTGAGCGCGACACGGCTGACCGGCGAGACCGGTCCGAGCGGCAGCCGGGAGCGCAGCAGCTGGCGGTTCAGGAAGCGGCGCAGCCCCGGGGAGCGCACCGCCTCGGGCAGCACGGTGAGTTCGGCCACCAGCTCCCCCGGCCCGGTGGAGACCAGGACGGCGGCGGCGGTCCGGTCGGCGATCTCGGGGCGGCCGCCGGCGGCCATGATGGTCATCCCGCCCATGCTGTGCCCGGCGAGCACGGCCTTCTCCCCCGCCGGGACGGTCCGGGCGAGGACGGCGGAGAGGTCCTCGGCCAACGCCCTGGTGGAGTAGCGAACCCGGCTCGGCGGGATCTCGCTGTGCCCGTGGCCGCGCTGGTCGTACGCCACCACTCGGTAACGGTCGGCGAGTTGGCGGATCACCGGTGCCCAGAAGGCGGTTGAGCAGGTCCAGCCGTGGGCGAGCACGACGGTGGGCGCCCCGGGCTGGCCGTGCACCTCGGCGTGCAGCCGGATCCCGTCCGCCGATCGGATGCTCAACTCCTCGACAGGCGTCGGCGGGACGTACTCGGCGGGCAGCTCGGCGGCGCTCATGCGGACACCTCCTGCACGGCAGGGGCGGCGTCCTGGCCGGCGCGCATGATCAGTTCGTACTCGCCGAGGTCGACCTTGCGGGTGGCGCGGCGGAACGCGGTGGTGGAGCCGGGCCAGAGCACGGTGTTCTTGCCGTTCGGATCCAGGTACCAGCTGCGGCAGCCGCCGGTGGTCCAGACGGTGCGGTCCATCCGGTGCTGGAGTTCGAGGTTCCACTGCCGCTGGGCCCGGGCGGTGGGCTGCATCGCGGTGGCACCGATCGACCCGAGTGTGGTCAACGCGTCGATCAGGTAGTTAAGTTGGGACTCGATCATCAGGATCATCGAGCTGTTGCCGAGGCCGGTGTTGGGGCCGATCACGAAGAACAGGTTCGGGAAGCCGTGCACGGCCGAGCCGCGCAGCGCCTCCATTCCGTCCTTCCACTCCTCCGCCAGGCTGGTGCCGTTGGCGCCGAACACCCGGGCCCCGATGGGCATGTCGGTGACGTGGAAGCCGGTGCCGAAGACGATGGCGTCGACCTCGTGCTCACTGCCGTCGGCGGCGAGCAGGGTGGAGCCGCGCAGTTCGCGCAGGCCGGAGGCGACCACCTCGGTGTTGGCCGCGGCGAGCGCCGGGTAGTAGGTGTTGCTGAGCAGGATGCGCTTGCAGCCGATCCGGTAGTCCGGGGTGAGCTTGGCGCGCAGGGCCGGGTCGGGAACGCCCTGGGCGAGGTGGCGTTCGGCGAGTTGCTGGACCACCCGCAGCATTCCCGGGCGGCGCACGAAGGCGTCCACCTGGAGCTCCCGGAGGGCGAACAGGGTGCCGCGGCGGATCTTCCCGGTGACCGGTACGCGGTCGTGCAGCCACTTCTCCAGCTGGCTGATCTCGCGGTCCCGGCGCGGCAGGACCCAGGCGGGCGTGCGCTGGAAGACCGTCAACTTGCCGACCTTCGGCTGGATCGACGGGATGATCTGGGCGGCGGACGCTCCGGTGCCGACGATCGCGACCCGCTTGCCGGTCAGGTCGTAGTCGTGGTCCCAGCGGGAGGAGTGGAACACCTTGCCGGGGAAGGCGCCGAGCCCCGGCAGGTCGGGGATCTGCGGGTCGGCCAGCGGTCCGGCGGCGGAGACCACGGCGTCCGCGGTCCACTGGCCGGCCGAGGTGGTGATCCGCCAGCGGACCTGATCGACCTCCCAACGCGCCTCCAGAACTTCGGTGTTGAACCGAAGATGCGGACGGAGGCCGAAGACGGTGGCGACCTTCTCCAGGTAGGCGCGGATGTCCGGCTGGCCGGAGAAGCTGCGCGGCCACGCGGGGTTGGGCGCGAAGGAGAAGGAGTAGAGGTGCGAGGGCACGTCGCAGGCGCAGCCGGGGTAGCTGTTGTCGCGCCAGGTGCCGCCGACCGAGTCCGCGCGCTCCAGGACGACGAAGTCGGTGATCCCGGCGCGGCGCAGCCGGACCGCGGCGCCGAGACCGCCGAAGCCGGAACCGATCACCGCCACCCGCACGTGCGGGACGGCCTCGTCCGCCACGGGGGCACCGGACGTGCCGGAGCGGGGGCGCTTGCTGCTGGATGCCATGCGGCCTCCTCCTGAGGGTGGGGCGATGATCTTCGCGCTGCCGTACTTTGGCGCCCGCTCGTGCCGCGCCTCCTGGCACGGACCCTGGCGCGCCGACGGCGCCGTGCTCGTACTGTGCTCGACTGCTCTCGTGCCGCCCTGACGCTGTCCTGATGTTGCCCTGACGCGCCCGGGTGACGCCGCGGTATCGCTCTGGTGCTGCCCTGCATGATGCTCTGCGTACTGCCCTGCGTACTGCCTTGCCGTACTGCCGAGAGGGCTCCCCCGACGACTGGCATCGGAGCCTCGCCAATCGCGCCAGTAATCACTGGCATGATTGGCAGGGTAGCCCTTGCTGACACCGGATGGAAGAAGCGCGGCCACCCGGATTCCGGGAGCCTTCGGAGGTGGCGGACCTATGCTGATCGCCGTGGACAAGGTCAGAGCTGCTGCGGGTGACGGAAAACGCGAGTACCGAGTGGAGGAACTGGCCGAGGCGGCCGGCATCACCAGCCGGACGCTGCGCTTCTACCGCGAGCGCAAACTGCTCCAGCCGCCGCGCAAGGAGGGCCGGATCGCCTGGTACGGCGAGGAGCACCTGGCCCGGCTGCGGATGATCGGCGAACTGCTGGACCGCGGCCACACCCTGGGCGGCATCGCCGAACTGATCGGCGCCGGCGAGAGCGGGCGGGACGTCGCCGAGCTGATCGGGCTGGAGGCCGCGATCGTCGCCCCCTGGTCGGACGAGACCCCGGTGCGCCTGGACTGGGACGAACTCAAGACCGTCTTCAACGACCAGCTCACCGAGGAGAACACCGCCGAGTCGATCGCCCAGGGCTACATCACGATCGACGACGACGGGATCACCCACATCAGCCGCCGCCTGATGGACGCCACCACCGCACTCGTCGCCGAGGGCGTACCGCTCTCCGTGGTGCTGGACGCCAGCCGGCGCACCCAGGAGCACGTGGAAGCCATCGCCGAGATCTTCATCGACGTGGTCGGCGAGCACCTGCTCGGTGCCCTCGCCGCCGACGCCCCCCTGCCGCCCGGCGAGGCGGCCCGGCTCACCGAGCGCATCCTGCGGGTGCGGCCGCTGGCCCGTACGGTCATCGACGCGCAGTTCGCCCTCGCGATGGACCGGCGGGTGCCCGCCGAGTACGACGAACTGCTGCGCCAGCGACGGGAGAACGACACCGAGGCGTAACCCCTCCAACGAGAGGGCAGGGATTCCCGCGCCCTGACCGCCCGTTGGAGGAACCGCCGATGCCCAGACCGCTCAGTCGCCGCGCCGCGCTCGGCCTCGCCGCCGGGCTCGCCCCGGGCCTCGCACTCACCGCCTGCGGCCCGAACTCGCCAGCGCCGTCCGCCGGTTCGACCGGCGCGCCAGGCAGTTCCGGCGGATCCAGCGGGGCCGGCCCACGGACCGTCCGGCACGCTCGCGGCGAGAGCACCGTACCGGCCCGGGCCACCCGGGTGGTGGCGCTGGACACCGACGCGTTGGACTCGGTGGTCACTCTCGGGCTCACGCCGGTCGGCGCGACCACCGTCACCGAGGGCGCACCCTTCCCCGCCTACCTGCCCGCCGAACGGCTGGCCGCGACGAAGGCCGTCGGCGCCATCGGGCAGCCCAACCTGGAGGCGATCGCGGCGCTGCGGCCGGACCTCATCCTGAGCAACCAGGTGCGCGACGACAAGCGGTACGACGAACTGGCGAAGATCGCGCCGACCGTGCTGTCCAAGACCACCGGGCCCACCTGGAAGGAGAACGTCCGGCTGCACGCCGAGGCGATGGGCCGGCAGGCCGAAGCCGAAGCGGCCGACGCGGCGTACCGGACGAAGGCGCGGGACCTCGTCACCGCACTCGGCGGCCCGGCCAAGGCCGCCGCCACCCGGGTCGAGATGGCTCGTTTCCTCGCGGGCGCGCCGACCAGGCTGTACCTCAACGACACCTTCGTCGGCTCGCTGTTCAAGGACCTCGGGCTCGGCCGGCCCGCCAACCAGGACAAGCCCGGGTTCTCGGTCGAGATCAGCCCCGAGCAGGTGGACCAGGCGGCGGCCGACGTCATCTTCTACTCGGTCTACGGGGACGCGGCCAAGTCCGACCAGGGCAGGATCACCGATGGCGCACTGTGGAAGAACCTGGACGCCGTCCGCACCGGCCGGGTGTTCCGGGTCGACGACAACCTGTGGATGCTCGGGATCGGCTACACCGGGGCCGGCTTGATCCTGGACCAGATCCGGAAGGACCTCGCGACCTGAGCGCGCTCGGCAGCGCACGGACCGACGGCGGCGCACGAACCGATGGCGGCGGACACCCGACAGACGACGGCGAACAGATGACGGCCGACAGAAAACAGATAACAGATGTTGAAATCTGTTATCTGTCATCTGTTCGCCGCGGCCTCTCACGCCTCGCCCGCTGTCCACTCCTCCAACCCCGCCCCGCCCCCGCCCCCGCCGCCACTGGTCGATCGACCGATTACCCACCCCCCGGGCGCACCCCTACCGTCGAGGCTCACCCGCAGGTCGCTGTCGCCTGGTCGGGCCGGTGGCGGGAGGCGGGCGCCCGCACCGGCTCCATGTGGGGGCGTACCGATGTCCGTGGTCGTGAAGTTCCGTACAGCAGCGCAACTGACCGGCGGCCGGGTGCTGCTGTGGTCGCTGCTCGGTCGGCTGCCGAACGCGATGAGCCCGATCGGCACCCTGCTGCTGGTGAGCCGGAACACCGACAGCGCGTGGCGCGGCTCCCTGGTCGCCGGTGCGCTGGCGGTCGGCCAAGCGGTCGGCGGTCCGCTGGTGGGTCGGCTGGCGGACGGCCGAGGGCAGCGGACGGTCGGGCTGGTCGCCGCGCTGGTCAACGCGACGGCACTGGTGGTGCTGGTGGCCGCCTCGCAACGCGGGTCGGCCCTCGGCTGGCAGCTCGCGCCTGCCGCCGTGGTCGGCCTGTCCGTCCCGCTGGTCGGCCCGCTGTCGCGCAGCCGGTGGGTCCGATTGGCCGCTGGTGAAACGGAGTTGACCTCCGTCATGCTGTCGCTGGACGGGATCGTCGACGAGGTCGGTTTCACCGCCGGGCCCGCACTGGTCGGAGTCCTCGCCACCGTCTCCTCCCCCGCCGTCGGCCTGCTCGTGGCGGCCGTGCTGTCCGGCGTCTGCGCGACCCTGTTCGCGCTGCACCCGACGGCCTCCCCCGGCATCCCGAAGTCCCCGGCCCGCTCCGCCGAGCGGCTGCTCACCGTGCCCTACGTCCTGCTGCTGGCCGGGATGGCGCTGCTGGGCGCGTGTTTCGGCTCGGTGCAGGTCGGGGTGACCGCCACCACGGAGGCCCTGGGCCGGCCGGGCGCCGCCGGACTGCTGTACGGCTTCATCGGGTTCACCAGTTCCCTGGCCGGGATCGCCGCCGCGGGCCTGCCCGCCCGGTGGGAGTTGGCGTCCCGGCTGCGGGCGGGCACGGTGCTGCTGTTCGCCGCCGCCTGCGTCCTGCTCGTCTCCGCCGGGAGCCTGTGGAGCCTGACCGCCGCCGTGGGCCTCCTCGGGGTGGCGGTCGCACCGCAGATGATCACGATGTTCGGCCTGGTCGAGCGGACGGTGCCGGCCGTCCGGCTGGGCGAGGCGATGGCGGCGCTGGTCAGCGCGCTGATCCTGGCTCAGTCGGCCGGCACCTTCCTGGGCGGCTGGGCGACCACGCACTTCGCGGCCGCCGCGCCGTTCGCGATCACCGCGGCCGCGGCGGCGGCCGCCCTGCTGCTCGCCGCGTGCACCGCGACCGAACAGCGCTACCGCCGCCGTATTCCGACCGCTCCAACCGCTCCGACCGAAGGCCGGTCTGACGGTCGGCCTGGCAGTTCCGGCGCCCAACCTCGCATCGCCGCGCCCGTGCGCCGCGCCCCGCGCACATGACGGCGGGGGCGACGGTGGTCCGCACACCGTCGCCCCCGCCGTGCGGCCCTGCCGGCCGGCACCCACGATTCGGCAGGGCCCACTCAGGCGGTTGTCAGTTGACGTTGACCGCCGTCCAGGTGGCCGCGACCGCGTTGTACTCGGCGCTGCCGTTGCCGTACAGGTCCGCCGCCGCGCTGAGGGTGCCCGCTCGGGCGCCCGCGTAGTCGGTGGTGGAGGTGAAGTAGACGGTCAGCGCGCGGTACCAGATCTGCGCGGCCTTGTCCCGGCCGATGCCCGCGAGCGAGGAGCCGTCGGCCGTCGGGCTGTTGTAGTCGAACCCGTTGATGCTCTTCGCGCCGCTGCCCTCCGACAGCAGGTAGAAGAAGTGGTTCGCCACGCCCGACGAGTAGTGCACGTCGAGGTTGCCCACGTCGGCGGACCAGGAGTCGGCGGACTGGCCGTCCTTGCTGGGCTGGTCCATGTAGCGCAGCGGGGTGCCGTTGCCGTTCAGGTTGATCAGCTCGCCGATCCAGTAGTTCGGCGGGTTGGAGGGCAGGTTGGCGTACCACTCGACCATCGTGCCCATGATGTCGGAGGTGGCCTCGTTGAGGCCGCCGGACTCACCCGCGTAGTTGAGGTTCGCCGTGGCTGCGGTGACGCCGTGGCTCATCTCGTGGCCGGCCACGTCGATCTCGGTGAGCGGGGCGGCGTCGCCGTTGCCGTCGCCGTAGGACATGCAGAAGCAGCTGTCGTCCCAGAAGGCGTTGACGTAGTTGGAGCCGTAGTGGACGCGGCTCGCGGCGCCGACACCGTCGTTGCGGATGCCGTTGCGGCCGAAGGTGTTCTTGTAGAAGTCCCACGTGGTGGCCGCGCCGAACTGGGCGTCCACGGCGGCGGATTCGCGGTTACTGGCAGTGCCGTCGCCGAAGTTGTTGGAGGTGTTGGCGAACAGCGAGCCGTTGCCGGCGGTTCCGTTGCTCATGTCGGTGGTGGACTGGCCGCCGCGGCTGTCGTCCTTCAGCGAGTAGCTGGAGCCGCTCTGCGCGGTGGTGAGCGGCACCTGGCCGACGAAGACGCCCTTGCCGGTGCCGGCGGCGGTCTGGATCTTCTCGTGGGTGGACAGCACCTTGCCGGTGGCGGCGTCGGTGACGAGCACCTGGTTGCTCGGGGTGCCGTCGGCGCGCACGCCCTCGACGGTGGTCCGGTAGGCCAGGCGCGGGTTGCCGTCGGTCGCCCAGACGACCAGTTCGGCCTTGCCGGTCTGGTGCACGTCGGCCAGCGGGGACTCGTCGGCGTCGAGGGTGACCCCGACGGTGGCCTTGACCGCGCCGGTGGCCTGCGTGGCGGCCTGGTCGGCCGGGATCTGCGGGGTCAGGCTCGGCAGCGCGAGCTTGGCGGAGACCGCCTTGTCGACCGACTTGACCGAGCCGTTGGCCTTCTGGTGGACGACCAGGTCGCCGCCGAGCACCGGCAGGCCGGCGTAGGTGCGCTCGAAGCGCAGGTGCCGGGTGCCGTCCTTGTCCACCACGGCGTCCTTGGCGACGAGCCGCTCCTTCTCGCCGAGGGCGAGGGCCTTGGCGAGCGGGCCGGACTGGCCGCCGGCCAGCGCGAGCACGGCCGCGTGCTGGTGGTCGGCCTGGGTCTGGAGGCCGGCGACGGGGCTGGCCTGGGCGGCGGTGCTCACCTGGATCACACCGGTCAGCAGGGCGGTGGCCGACAGTACGGCGACAGCTGCGAGCTTTCGCTTCACGTGCGAGTCCTTCCGGGAAACCGCGTGTGGACGCGGTCGCGCCGCGTTCCGGGGGCCGGGGTCGGCACCTGTGGGGCGGAATGGGCGCTGACGTGCTGAAACCCCGGGCGGTCGAGCGGCGAGCCACCAAGGGGTGGGGGTGGGGGCTACCGCCGGGGCTGTCCAAAAGCATGACAATCCAGCAGGTGAATTGACAGGTCTACTTCAGCGATTGGCCAGGTCCCGCCAGCTCGCCGGGGCTCTCAAGCGGTGGGCAAAACGGGGCAATTCACCGCGCCTTGCAGTGGGTTCCCACCCGAACCACGGCCGACCGCCTGCGCCGATGTCCGATCGACCGTCGAACGTCGATTCGGCGCGCGGAGCCGGGCGGGCCGGAATCGACTTTTACATCCCTGTAGAACTTCCCATACGGAATCTTGACATCCGCTTGGCGAGGTCCCGCCACCTGCCACCCTTGCCCGCCGCCGAGCCATCTGCTAGCGCCACCGAACCTCGTGTTCGCCCGACTCCTCAGCGCAGTCGGTGAGTTGAGCGCGACACCCTGGGGCGCACCGGAGCCGACAAGGCCCCGTGTCCCACAACTGCCCCTCCTCCACAGACAACTGCGATGGCGCCCGGCTCCCGCGGCGCCCCGCTCGCCCGCCCCGACTCCCGGGCGACCTGCCCGTACGGACACCCGGGCCGGGTCGGCACACGCGCTCAACCGCCGCCGGCGCCAGGCCCGTCCGGTCGCAGAAGCGGCAGTGGCAGCGTCGGGGTCGGGGTTGGGAGGGCGCAGGGGTGCCACTCCTCGCCCGGACCGGTCAGCGAGGCCTCCCCGGGAGCACGTCCGGCGCGTACTCCCGGACCGCCGCGAGCAGTTGGCGGATCGACGGGTTCACCATCGGTCGCCCGGCCACGGTGACGGTCGGCACGGTCTCGTTGCCGTCCGCGACCGAGCGGACGAAGGCGGCGGCGTCCGGGTCCTTCCAGATGTTCACCATGGTGAACCGCCTGCTGTAGCGCAGGCGCGTGAAGAGCAGCGCCAGGCGCAGGTTCATGCAGAACGTGCACAGTGGACGCCAGTAGAGGACCACGCCGTCGTCGGCTCCGTCGGTCGCTGTCACTGGAACCGCCATTCCTGGGCCGTGTTGCCAGGGGTGCAGGTCACCATGGTGACCGCGTTCCCCGGGCCGTTGTCGGTCATGCAGCTGTGGTTCTGGTAGTCGGCCAGCGTGTAGGAGCCCTGGGCGGACCCGCTGCGCACCGTCCAGTTGGTCAGGAAGCTGAAGCCCCCACTCAGGGTGACCTTGCCGTCCATGGTCTGGACGAGCAGCGGCCCGCCGCTGTTGCAGGCGTTGAAACTGATCCAGGAGCCGGGGTTGGTCGCCCGCACCCAGCCGTACTGGGACGCGCCGCCGACCACGATCGGGTTGTCGCCGCTCAGTTCGTCGCGGGCCATCCCGATCGGGCGGCCGTCCTTCACGTTGACGATGGTGGTCCAGGAGGTGCCGCCGCACGACGGCGGCCGGGTGGGGGTCTGCGGGGCCGGCGGGTTGCCGCCGCCGGAGGGAGAACCGCCGCCTGACGGGGAGCCGCCCCCGGCGGGGGAGCCACCGGCCGCGTTCTGGGCCGGGGGCTGCGGGTTGGGATTGGGGTTGGCGGGCTGATTTGCCGCGCCGCCCCCGCCCCCGCCGCCGGACTGGTTGGACTGACCGCCCGAAGCCCCGCCGGCGGAACCGCCCGAGACACCTCCCGCAGAACCGCCGGCGGAACCGCCTGAGGCACCGCCGCCACCAGCCGCGTTGCCGCCGCCTGCCGCGCCCGCGCCGGTGCCCCGGCTCGCCGCGCCTCCGTTGCCGCCCGGCGCGGGGGCCTGGACGGGCGCGCCCGGCTGGTTCTGGGTGCTCGGCTGCTGGTCGGCGGCCGGGGCCGCGACCGGGGTGTCGGAAGGTGTCGGCGTGGCGGGCGGCGTCGTGGCCGGGGCCGCCGGGGTGCCCGTGCCCGGGGTCACCGGGGCCGTCACGACGACGGTCGGCTGGGCGGCGGGCGGCTCGGCCGCGTCCGACCGGCCGGGGCCGCGGTCCACCAGCAGAACGGTCGCCGTGCCCATCGAGATGACCACGGGGACGATCACCGGCACCAGCAGTGCGCGACGTGACCGGCGCTTGCCCGGCTCGGTCACCGGCTGCGGCCCCACCTTCGCGACCTCGTCCGGCACGGGGCCGTCACCCGACGCCGGGCGCTCGCCCGACGCGGGCTGGTCGGCGCCGTCCGCGACCGGCACCACGGCACCGGCCTTCGCCCCGCCGGCACCCCCGGGCGCTCCGCCCCTGGCCTCTTCACCCGCAGCCGCTCCCCCGGCCGCCGCAGCTCTGAGGTCGACCGTCCCGGTGTCGGCCGGGGCGCCGACCGCACCCGCCGCAGCGCCCGCGTCCTTCGCGCCGATCGCCGCCCGGGCCGCGGCCGCCATCTCGGCGGCGTCGGCGAACCGGTCCTCTGGCTTCTTCTCCAGCGCCTTCGCGACCAGCTCTCGAACCGCCGCCGGGAAGGCCCCCGGCAGCTCCGGCGCCGGCTGGCGGACGTGCTTGAGCGCGACCTCCAACACGCTCTCGCCGACGAACGGCGGCTTCCCGGTGAGAAGTTCGAAGCAGACCACGCCGATCGAGTAGAGGTCGGAGGCTGGCCCGGTGCCCGTCCCCTCGGCCTGCTCGGGGGCCATGTAGAGGGCGGTGCCGACGATCGCGTGCGAGGCGGTGATCTTGGTGCTGGCGATCGCCCGGGCGATGCCGAAGTCGGTGATGGTCACCCGGCCGTCCGTACGCACCATCAGGTTGGACGGCTTGAGGTCCCGGTGCACGATCTCCCGGCGGTGGGCGGCGTGCAGGCCGTCCAGCGCGGCGGCGACCAGACCGAGGGCGCGCTCGGGAGGCATCGGGCCCTCCTCGGCGAGCACCCGGTCCAACGGCCGGCCGTCGACCAGTTCCATGACGATGTAGGCGCAGCGGTCCCCGGCACCACCGCCTTCGCTGCCCTCCCGGCCCTCGGCACCGCCGCCGCTCTCACCGTAGTCGTGGACGTCCACGACGGCCGGGTGGTCGATCGCGGCGACCAGTTGGGCCTCCCGGCGGAAGCGCTGGATGAAGGTGTCGTCCTCGAACAGCGCCGAGTGCAGGATCTTGACGGCCACCGGCCGCGCCAGCACCGTGTCGTCGGCCCGCCAGACCGTACCCATCCCCCCGCCGCCGATCCGCTCGACCAGCGTGTACCGCCCGCCGAGCACGGCGCCCGGACCCCTCATACTCCCGCCCCCATGTGTGTCATGACCCTCCCCAGCGGGCCGTTCGGCCCCCAGTGTGCCAGAGGGGGTCGAACGGTCAGCAGGCACTGTCCGGCCAGGGGTTGAGGGCCCCACCGTCAGCTGTCCCGGCCCTGCCGGGCGTGCTCGACCACCTCCAGGACGGCGGCGGCGACGGCCTGCGGGTGGTCGGCGTGGACGTGGTGGCCGGCGCCGCGCACGACGATGTGCGACCCCTTGGCGGCGCCGGCGACGACGTGTGACTGGAGGACGGTCCAGCGGGCGCGCATCGCCCCCGGCAGGCCGTCGGTCGCGCTCAGCACGGTCACCGGCACGTCGGGCAGCCGCGCGGCCGCGCGCCGCCGCCGGAGCTCGGAGACCGCGAGGACCGTCAGCCGGTTCTCGTCGAGGACGGTCAGCCGCTGGTGACGGTGTGCCTCGACGGCCGCCTCGGCCCTCGCGACAGCTCCCCCGGCACGGCGTGCGGCGGGCGTCAAGGCCGCCCGGAGTAGCCCCACCCGCAACAGGACGGCCTCGGCGGCGCGGATGGCCGGTGGCTGGAACTCCTCGTGCGCCGGGTCCACCAGGACCAGGCCGGCCACCAGCTCCGGGCGCCGCCAGGCGAGGAGTTGGGCCAGCTGGCCGCCCCAGCTGTGCCCGACCAGGACGGCCGGGCCGGCGCCGAGGTGCTCCACCAGGGCCGCCAGGTCCCCGGTCGGGGACTCCAGCGACGGGCCGGAGACGCGATCGGGGTCACTGGCACCGAGCCCGGCCCGGTCGTACGCCACGACCCGGCTGTGCGCGGCCAGTTCGGGCAACACCGGCGCCCAGGTCAGCGACGAGGTGCCGCAGCCCGCGAGCAGGACCACCGGCGGACCGCCGCGCCCCGCCTCCACCCAGCGCAATGCCCGCCCGCCACGGTCGAGTTCGCCCTGCCGGACCCCGCCGGGGACGCGCTCGGCCAGCGCCTGCCCGATGGCGACCTGCACGTCCCGCATGGCCCGCGTGTCCTGCGTGTCCTGCGTGTCCTGCGTGCCCCACGGTTCCTGCGCGTTCTGCTTGTTCTCTGTCTTCTGCACGTTCGGCTCCCCCCTGGATCCGTCCGCCCGGTCCCGGCCTGTGGTGCCGGGTGACGCGGGTTCGTTACTCACCACTGCCACGAGTCCCGGGCGCCTCCCCGACGCCCGGCGGCCTAGCCGACGGCCGGGCCCGGACTCGCTGTCAGGCACCAGACCCTGACCGCCCGGCTCCACGCCGACCCGAACACCTCGCGTCCGTTGCGCGACTGGAGGACGAAGAGGAGGTGCTGTGGCGCAAGGCCGTCACCGGCCCGCGCCTGCACGGACCAGGCCGGGGCGGACCGGGCCACGCCGCGCCCGCCGCCCCGGCCCTCCGGTGGCTCAGGCCGACAGGGTCCGCTTGAACAGGTCGAGCACCGCCTCCCAGTGGCGCGCGTCGGCGACGGCGTCGTAGCGGGTGGTGTCGGCCTGGGTGTAGCCGTGCGCGGCGCCCGGGTAGACCTCCTCCCGGTGGCGGACACCGGCGGCGGTGAAGGCCTCGGCGAGCCGTTCGATCTGCTCGGCGGGCATGGACGGATCCTCGTCGGCGTGGCCGAAGTACACCTCGGCGGTGATCCGGGAGGCGCCCAGGTGCGGGCTGTCCGGCGCATCGGTGGCGAGGTTGCCGCCGTGGAACCCGGCGATGGCGGCGATCCGGTCGGGGTGGCTGGCGGCCGTCCACAGGGCGAGCAACGCACCGCGGCAGTAGCCGGTGAGGCCGACCGGGCCGTCCGAGACGAGCGGGGAGTCGGCGAGCCAACGCAGATAGGCGTCCGCGTCGCGGGCGGTCACCTCGGGGGTGAGGCTGAGGAGCAGCGGGCCGATCTGTTGGAAGATCGTCGGGTCCTTCTCCAGGTCGATCAGCGGCGGCAGTTCGACGACCGGCGCGCGGCCGTTCCGGTAGTAGGCGTTGGGGACCAGCACGGCGTACCCGGCCTGGGCGAGCCGGTCGGCCATGTCCTTCAGCTGGGGTCGGAGCCCGAAGGCGTCCATGTAGAGGATGACTCCGGGGTGGGCCCGCCCGTCGTCGGGATGGGCGAGGTAGGCGTCGGCGGTGCCGTCCGCCGTCGGGATGTCCACGGTGGTTCCGCGCACGGTCATGGTGAGGGGTCTCCTTCGGTTCGCGCGGCAGGTAGCCGGTGGACGCCGCCGCCGGCGCGGCGCCCGCGGGGAACGCGGGTGCGACCGCCCGGCGTTGGGCGTACATGGGTGTGATCGTAGATGTGGCGTGCGTGGCGGCGGCGGTGATCGGGCTGGTGCTCCTGATCACGTGGCAGATCCGGGGCGAGTCGTCGGGGCGTTGGCGGCGGGGCGGCGGGAGCACCGGGGTGGGCCTGGGCGGTGGGCTGGAGGAGTTGCAGGCGCTGTTCAGCCCGGGCAAGCGGGTGCAGGTCGAACAGCGGCGGGAACAGCTGACGCTGCGGGACGACGCCCAGGTCGGAGCGCCGCCGCAGTTCGGCGTGGACCTGGACCGGGGCGTGGCGGTGCTGCACGGCAAGGGCGGGACGGGCGGCGAGACCGAACGGGGTCGGACAGGCGCTCAGGCCCCCCAGCCACGGGAGCAGAGCACCAGCCGGTAGCCGTCCGGGTCGGATATCGTCACGCCGAACTCCTCCCAGTAGGGGTTGTGGGCCCGGACCGGGGTGCCGCCGGCGGCCTCCAGCCGGGCGACCAGGGCGTCGTCCACCGGCGCACCGAGGTAGACGACGAACAGGTCGTCGACCGTCGGGGTGGGCTCCAGCGGGTTCTCCGGGTCGTGGGTGAGTTCGAAATGCCAGGCTCCGCCGGGCGGACCGACCATCAGCAGGTCGTGCTCACCGGACACCCGCTCGGTGGTGCGCCACAGCACGTCGAGGCCGAGGCCGCCGACGTAGAAGCGCTCGGCCGCCGCGAGGTCGCGCGAGGGCCGGGCGATACGGACCCGCGTCGTCGAATCGATCATGGCCGCGACCCTAGCCAATACCACTGACAACGAACCGCCCCCGACGATCCCCTCAACGATCCCCCAACTCCCCCCGACGATCCCCCCGACGGCGATCCTCGGACGGACTCCTCAGAACCGGCGCAGCCGTTCCTCGTCGCTGGTGCGCGGGCAGGTCAGGCAGGCGGCGGCCTCGGGCTTGACGGCGTAGTAGAGGCAGCAGCCGAGCCGGGTACGGGTGTGGTGGCCGCGCCCGTCGGGGGTGTGCAGACGGCGGAAGTCGGCGGCGCCGGGCAGCGGGAGGGTGCCACCGGGCAGCACCGCCTCGGCGGCGACGACCGCGGCGTCCTCCTCGCCGAGCATCCGGCCGAGGTACCAGACGGCGGAGGCGAGGTCGTCCGTCACCATGCCCCAGAGCGCGCGGTCGCGGCGCCGGCTGGGGGCGGCGAAGGCGGCGAGCACCGGCTCGACGTGGGCGACCACGGCGGCCCGCAGTTCGGCGCGGAGTTCGTCGTCGCCGGGGAGGGTGACGTGGCCGCGCGGGCGCAGCGCGAGGTCCCCGGTGGGGGCGTGCAGCCAGAGGTCGGCGGGGTCGACGAGGGGGACTTTCCGGGCGAGGTGCCAGGGGCCCGCGATGAGCAGGCACGCGGACCAGACGTAGTGGTGCAGCAGTCTGGAGGCGGTGACGTGCGGGCGGGGGGCCCGGCCGTGTTCGGCGGCGATGCGCTCCTCCTCGCCGGCCAGGGCGGCGGCCAGGGCCCGTTCGTCGGCGGCGAGTTCGGCCCCCGAGTACCAGCCGTCGGCGGCTCGGGGGTCGGGTTCGTCGGCGTCGAGCAGGCGCAGTTCCAGCACCGGGCAGAACTCGCGCAGGCGCCGGTAGTCGCCGGGCAGGGTGGACGTCGGTGCGACGGGCAGGGGTGTTCCGGGGATCATCGGCGCTCCGTGGATCGACTCCGCATGATCGAATAAGGTGAGGCTCACCTTACAATGCCTCAGGAAGTGCATCACCCAGGGCCGGGCCGGGCGGTACGGCACCCACGACACCCGGACGGGTCGACGCCGCGGCGAACGGCCCGACATCGGACCAGGCAGCCCGAGATTGACGAACTTAGGCAAACCTAACCTAAGATGTCGACTCGTGTTGAGAACCGACCCGCCGGCCACCACAGCCCCGGCGACGCCTCGATCCTCGGCGGTCCAGCGGCCCCTGCTGCTGGTCGCCGGTGTGGGCGCGCTCGTGCTGTGTGCCGCGCTGAGCCTCGCGCTCGGCTCCCGATCCATCCCGCTGTCCACCGTGGCCGACGCCCTCACCGGGGCCGCCCACGGCGGCGACGCCGATGTGGTGACGGGCCTTCGCCTGCCGCGAACGGTGATCGGGCTGGCCGTCGGGGCCGCGCTCGGCGTCGCCGGGGCGGTCGCCCAGGGCGTCACCCGCAACCCGCTCGCCTCCCCGGTCACCCTCGGCGTCAACGCCGGCGCGAGCCTCGCCGTGGTCGCCGCGATCTACGCGCTGGGCCTCACCCGGCCCGTCGAGTACGTCTGGTTCGCCTTCGCCGGGGCGGCCGTCGCCGCGGTCGCCGCGTACGCGATGTCCCGGCGCGGCGGCGACCTCGACCCGGTCCGGCTCGCCCTCGGCGGCACCGTGCTCACCGTGGTGCTCACCTCCTGGACCTCCGCGCTGATGCTGGCCAGTCACCGCACCCTGGACGAGGCCCGGTTCTGGTTGGCCGGCTCGATCGGCGGGCGGCAGTTGGACACCCTCACCCCCGTGCTGCCGTTCCTGGTGCTCGGTCTGCTGGGCGCGTTCGCGATCTCGCCCGCCCTCAACGCGCTCGCCCTCGGCGACGAGACCGCCCAGTCGCTCGGCGTGCCGGTGGCCCGGATCCGACTGGCCGGCGGGCTGGCCGTCGTCCTGCTCGCGGGCAGCGCGGTGGCCGTCGCCGGGCCGGTGGCGTTCATCGGACTGGCCGCGCCGCACCTGGTCCGCCCGTTGCTCGGCAACGACCACCGCTGGCTGCTGCCGGGCTGCCTGATCGCCGGTCCGCTGCTGCTGCTCGCCGCCGACGTGCTCGGACGGCTCGTGGTGCGCCCCTCCGAGATCGAGGTCGGCATCGTGACCGCCTTCCTCGGCGCGCCGCTGCTCGCCGTACTGGCCCGGAAGGTGGCCCGGTGACCGCGCTCGCCGTGCCCGTCGGCACACTCGCCCGCCGCCGGGTCCGCACCGCCGCGTGGTCGGCGCTGGCCGCCGTCGTCCTGGTGGTGCTGACCGGCGTCGCGCTCGGCACCGGACAGGTGAGCCTGTCCGGATGGGACGCGCTGCGCGCCCTGGTCGGGCAGGGCGAACCCGGAAACGTCCTGGTGGTGCAGCAGTTCCGGGCGCCCCGGGTGGTGTCGGCGCTGATCGCCGGTGCCGGGCTGGCGATGGCCGGCTCGATGCTCCAGCGGCTCTTCCGCAACCCGCTGGCCTCCCCCGACACCATCGGTGTCACCGGCGGCGCGTCCTTCGGCGCGGTGCTGATGCTCGCCACCGGCGCCTCCCAGCAGCTGATCCCGCTGGCCGCGCTCGGCGGCGGACTGCTGGCGGCGCTGCTGCTCGGCGGCCTCGCCTGGCGGTCGAAGATGGCCGTCACCCGGCTGGTGCTGGTCGGCCTGGCGGTGCAGCAGGGCCTCGCCGCCGCCGTGAACCTGATGATCGTACGGTTCCCGGCCGAGCTGGCCTCCTCCGCGATGCAGTGGACCACCGGCTCGCTCTACGGCCGCAACTGGACCGAGGTCTGGATCGGCGGCACCGCCATCGCGCTGACCGCCCTGGCCGTGCTGCTCTGCCAGCGGCGGATCTCGGTCCTCGACCTCGGCGACGACTCGGCCGGCGGCCTCGGCCTCAACCCCGGCCGGGACCGGCTCTGGCTGCTGCTGCTCGGCATCACCCTCGCCTCGCTGGCCGCCGCCCTCACCGGCCCGGTCGCGTTCGTCGCGCTCGCCGTGCCGCATCTGGTCCGGCTGCTCGCCGGGCCGCCCACCCTCGGCACGCTCGGACTCACCGCGCTCACCGGCGCCGTCCTGCTGCTGTCCGCCGACCTCCTCGTGCTCCACGTGATCCCCGTCCACGGCCTGCCGGTCGGTGCCGTCACCGCCACGCTCGGCGCGCCCTGGCTCCTGGCGCTGATGATCCGCCAGGGCCGGCCTCCCCAGAGGAGCAACTGATGACGCCCACGACGACCGTCGAGTCCGTCACCACCACCGCCAACCGGCTCGCCGCGCACGGCCTCGACCTGCGCTACGGCGACCGCACGATCGTCGGCGGGCTCGACCTCGAACTGCCCGGCGGCGCCGTCACCGCCATCGTCGGGCCCAACGCCTGCGGCAAGTCCACCCTGCTGCGCGGACTGGTCCGGCTGCTCGACCCCGCCGCCGGCACCGTCACCCTGGACGGCTCCGACATCCACCGGATGTCCGCCCGGGCCCTCGCCAAGCGGATGGGCCTGCTGCCGCAGCAGCCGGTCACCCCCGAGGCGATCACCGTCGAGGCGCTGGTACGGCTCGGCCGGTACCCGCACCAGCGGATGCTCAGCCCGTGGTCCAAGACCGACCAGGCCGCCGTCGAGGACGCCCTCGCCCGGACCGGCACCGCCGAACTGCGCGACCAGCAGGTCGACCGGCTCTCCGGCGGGCAGCGCCAACGCGCCTGGATCGCGCTCGCGCTGGCCCAGGACACCGAACTGCTGCTGCTCGACGAGCCGACCACCTTCCTCGACCTGCGCCACCAGCTCGACGTCCTCGACCTGGTCGCCGACCTGCACGCCGAGGCCGGACGCACCGTCGTCATGGTGCTCCACGACCTCGGGCAGGCCGCCCGGTACGCCGACCACCTGGTGGTGCTCAAGGACGGGCGGCTCGCCGCCGCCGGACCGCCCGCCGAGGTCCTCACCGCCGACCTGGTCGAGGCCGTGTTCCAGGTGCCGTGCCGGGTGGTGCCCGACCCGGAGACCGGCACGCCGTTGGTCGTCCCCCGGGCGCGGACCCGGCCGCGCGCCGCCGACCGCTGACCGCTGACCGCCCCCCCCCCGGCTCCTCACCCCCGACGCTCCTCACCCCCGACACCCGCTCGACCCGATCCAAGGAACCCCATGAACCGCCGCCTCCCCGTCGCCGTCCTCGCCGTCGCCCTGTCCACCACGCTGCTCGCCGCCTGCGGCAGCGACGGCGGGACCAAGCAGAGCGGGGACGCCGCCTCCGCGAGCGCCGGCGCCTCCGCCAGCTTCCCGCGCACCGTCACCCACGCCGCCGGAACGGCCCAGATCAAGGCCCAGCCCAAGCGCGTCGTGGTGCTGGACAGCGGCGAGCTGGACGACGTCACGCTGCTCGGCATCACGCCGGTCGGCGCGGTGTCGCCGCACATGAAGACCGAGGGCGGGTTCCCGAACTACCTCAAGGACAAGATCAAGGACACCAAGGACGTCGGCCCGATGAACGAGCCGAACCTGGAGCTGATCGCCTCCCTCAAGCCCGACCTGATCCTCTCCTCCAAGGTCCGCCACGCCAAGGTCTACGACCAGCTGAACGCGATCGCGCCGACCGTGCTCGCCGAGACCACCGGGTTCCCGTGGAAGGAGAACCTCGCCCTCTACGCGCAGGCGCTCGGCAAGGAGGACGAGGCCAAGAAGGCGCTCGCCGACTACCAGGCGCGGGCCGCCAAGCTCGGCGAGGCGATCAAGGCGAAGAACGGCGGCGCCATGCCGACCGCCTCGGTGGTCCGCTTCGTGGCCGGACCGACCCGCCTCTACGCCAAGGCCTCCTACAGCGGCGTGGTGCTCAAGGACGTCGGCCTGGCCCGCCCGGCCGCCCAGGACGTCGACAAGAACATCGTCGAGGTGAGCGCCGAGCAGATCAACCAGGCCGACGCCGACCTGGTGTTCGTCACCACCGCCGACGACCCGTCCAAGACCAAGGAGAGCGAGGTCCAGCAGACCCCGGTCTGGCAGGGCCTGAACGCCGTCAAGAACAGCAAGGTCTTCAACGTCCCGGACGAGACCTGGATGTCCGGCATCGGCGTCCAGGCCGCCGACGCCATGCTCGGCGACATCGCCAAGGCCGCGGGCGTGGACGCACCCAAGTAACCGCCGACGGACGACGGCGGGCGGACGAGGTAGCGGTGGCGGTGGCGGTGGCGGTGGCGGCCACAGCAGCAGCCGCCACCGAACAGCCGACAACGAACAGATGACAGATGACAACAAACAGATAACAGATTTCGAAATCTGTCATCTGTCGCCTGTCATCTGTTCGCCGCCCTCCCGACGTGCCCTGTGATCCGCCCGCCGTCGCTCTCGTCCGTCACCACCCTCAAGGACCACCACCCCATGCGGCTCTACCTGCTCGCCCTGAACCCCACCGACTCGGTCACCGCCGGCTTCCTGCCCGCCGCCGCCCGGCTCGGGCTCGACGTCACCGTCCTGACCGACCACGCCGAACCCCACCGGAAGGCCTACGCCGACCTCCCGTTCACCGCACCCGAGGTGCTGGAGTGCGACGTCCGAGACTTCCGCGCCGTGATCAGCCTGGTCTCCCGCCATCACGCGCCCGACGCGGTGTTCAGCAACAGCGACCACCTGCAGACCCAGACCGCCCTGGCCGCCGAGTACTTCGGCCTCCCCGCAAAGGACTGGAAGGCCGCGCTGCGGGCCAAGGACAAGGGCCAGCTGCGCCGCCACCTCGCCCTGACCGGCCAGGACGCCGTCTGGTCCGCCGAGTTGGCCCCCGGGCAGGACCCGGCCGAGCTGGAGCCGCCGTTCCCCTGCGTGGTCAAACCCCGTGAGGGAGTGGCCAGCGAGGACGTCACACTGGTCGCCGACGCCGCCGAACTCGCCCTCCGCTGCCGGGAGATCCAGCACCGCCGGGCCGGCGCGACGCTGGTCGTCGAGGAGTTCCTGGACGGCCGGCTGTGCACCCTGGAGACCCTCGGCGACGGCCGCCGCCGGCACGTCCTCGGCGGCTTCCGTACGCAGCTCTCCCCACCGCCGGACTTCATCGAGGAGGTGCTGGAGTTCGTCCCCGCGCACCCCGCCGAGGTGGTCGCGCAGGTGCTCGCCCAACTCGACGCGCTCGGCATCGGACTCGGCGCCTGCCACACCGAGTTCGTCGTGCAGCCGGACGGCCGCGCCCGGATCATCGAGGTCAACTACCGCGCCATCGGCGACCAGTGCGACCTGATGCTCGCCGAAATCCTCGGCGTCCCGCTCTTCGAACACATCCTCGCCACCCACCTCGGCCGGGAACTCCCCGCGGACCTCGGCGCGCAGTGCGCCGCGACCCCGCGCCGGGCCCGCAACGAGGTGGTCTGCGCCGACCGGGCCGGCCTCCTCACCGCCGCCCCCGGCCCGTACGACGAGGAACGCGACGGCGTCCGGCTCGCCTACCGCCCGCTGCGCCCGCTCGGCGAGCGGCACGAGCACTACCGCACCAACCGCGACTACCTGGGCGTGATGTGGGCCATCGGTGCCGATCAGGAGGCCGTGGACGCGGCCGTCGCCCGGTTCCGCGCCGCCAACCGCTGGGAGATCACCCCGTGACCGCCGACGAGCAGCTCACCCTGCGGGTGCTCTCCGCCCTACTGCGCGAGGACGTCCTCGGCCTGCGCTCCCGCGGCGCCGTGGAGGACCGCGCGGACGGCCCCTGGTTCACCGTCGCGGACGCCGAACTCGCCCTGCCCGTCGCCGCCGAGGGCTTCCAGTGCGAGTACGCCGCCCGGCTGCCCCTGCTGGAGCTGGCCGGGCGCCGACTCACCGGTCTGGACGCCATCGTGGCGGCCCTGGCCGGTCTGGCCGAGCCCGAGGACCGGCCCGGCTGGGCCGCCTTCGCCGAGGAGTGCCGCCAGACCCTCGCCACCATGGAACTGCACGAGCGCGCACGGCCCGAGGTGCACGCCCGGCTCACCGACCTGTACGGCGAGGACCCGGCCGACTGGACCGGCCTGGCCGCCGCCCTCGGCCACGACACCCTGGCCGCCTACCTCGACCACCCCGTCTACCCGACCGCGCGCGGCCGGGCCGGCCTCACCGAACCCCAACTGAACTCCTATGCACCGGAGTTCCATCCCGCATTCGAGCTGCGCTGGCTGGCCGTCCCGACCGATGCCCTCACCACCCACGGCCGGCGTCCGCTCCCGAGCTGGTGGCCCACTCCGGCCTGGTTGGGCCTTGCGGACGCCTGCCCCGGCGACGGCTGGACCACCCTGCCGGTCCACCCCCTCACCGTCGGCGCCCCGCTGGACGAGGCGCTGGAGGCGGTCGGCCTGGCCGGCCGCGCGGCGCTCGCCGAACGACCGTACCTGACCGTCGTGCCGACGCTCTCCATGCGCACCGTCGCCGTCGCCGACGACCCCGCCTGCCACCTCAAACTCCCGCTCGCCACCGCCTCGCTGGGCCGGCTCAACCGCCGCACCATCAAGCCCGGCACGCTGCTCGACGGCGCCGCCGGCCAGCGCCTGATCGAGGCCGTGCTGGCCCGCGAGCCGCGCTTCGCCGGCCGCGTCCTGCACGCCGACGAGCAGACCTGGGCGCACGCCGGCCACGAGCTGCTGGCCGTCCTGCTGCGCCGCTACCCCGCCGGGCTGGAGCGGGCCGCCACCGTCCCGCTGGCCGCTCTGCTGGCCCCCGCGCCCGGCGGTCGCCTGGTGCTCGACCACCTCGCCGACCGCTTCCACGACGGCGACCAACTCGCCTTCTACGACTCCTTGCTGGAACTCCTGCTGGACTGGCAGACCACGCTGTTCGACTACGGCATAGCGCTGGAGTCGCACCAGCAGAACACCTCCCTGGTACTCGACGACGACGGACTGCGCCTGCTCTACAAGGACGACGACGGCCCGCGCGTGCACACCGCCCGGATGACCGCCCGCCTCGGCGAACTCGCCCCGACCCGGGCCGACTTCGACGACGCCCGGATCTTCGGCGACGACGACCGGGCGCTCACCGACCTGTTCACCACCATCACCGGCCACCTGTGCACCGGCGCGCTCGCGTTCGGCCTCGCCGAGCACCGTCGCGCCGAACTCACTGACGTGCTCACACTGTTGCGAAAGCGCCTGGCCGAGGCGGTGGACCGGATCGGGCCGGCCGGCGAGCCGCTGCGGACGGACCTGCTGGAGGCCGAACGCCTGCCGGTCAAGGCCATGGTCAGCGCCGGGACCTTGCTCAGCAAGCAGCGCTCAGGCGCCGCCGACATCAACAAGCACTACACCAGCGGCCCCAACTACCTGCTGGCGAACGGGATCGCCCGGTGAGTGTGGAGACCGTTCCACAGCGCTCCGGCCACGGGACGGACCACTCCGGTGGACTCGGCCGCCGCCAGGTGCACGCCGTCGCCGCCTGCTACTTCGTCGCCTCCTTCGCCGCACTGGGCCTGCCGCCGTACCTGACCGCGATCCTGCCCACGCTCGGCGATCCGCAGGCCCGGTGGGCCGGTGTGCTCTACATCGTCCCGACGGTCTTCAGCGCGCTCGGCGCACCGCTGTGGGGCCGGCTCGCCGACCGCTACGGCCGCAAGCGGCTGCTGCTACGCGCCCAACTCGGGCTCACCGTCTCCTTCCTGCTGGCCGGAGCCGCCGGCAGTCTGCCCGCGTTCACCCTCGCACTGGTCCTCCAGGGCTTCCTCGGCGGCACCTTCGCCGCCACCAACGGCTACCTCGCCGCCGCCCTCGACGGGCCGCGGCTGTCCCGCGCACTCACCCTGATGCAGGGCAGCGCCCGGGCAGCCCTGGTGGCCGCGCCGATCCTGGTCGGTGCGTTGTCCCCGTGGATCGACCCGCACCGCCAGTACCTGGTGATGGCCGTCCTCCCGCTCACCGCGGCACTGCTGCTGTCCCTGCTGCCCGAGCCGGACCGTCCGGCGGCCGCCCCCGTGTCGGAGGGACGCGTCGAGCGGGCACCCGCCGCCCCACTCCTCCCGCTCTACGTCTTCGAGTTCGTCTTCGTCTTCGCCACCGTCATCTCCTTCCCCTATCTCATCTCGCTCGCCGAGCAACGACTGCCCGGCGTCTCCGGCACCACCACCGGCGTGCTGTTCGCCCTACCGCACCTGTGCTACCTGGTGTTCGCCGCGCGCATCCACACGCTGTTCCACGCCCGCCCGCACACCGGCATCGCGCTCGGCTTCGGCTTCGTCGCGCTCGGCCTGGCCGGGCACGCCGTCGCGTACTCGCTCCCGGTCTTCGTCGCCGTCCGGCTGCTGCTCGGCGCCGGGCTCACGCTCGGCCTGGTCTGCCTCGCCGTACTCGCCGCCGGAGCGGCCCAAGGGCGCGCGCCCGGGCGGATGTTCGGCACGCTCGAACTCGTCTCCAAGGGCGGCGCCGTCGCCGCCGGCGCCGTCGCAGCGCTGGCCAACGGGCAGTTCGGCGCCGCCGCGCCCGTGGTGGCCGGCACCGCCGCCGCCCTGCTGGCCGCCGTCGCGGCCACCGCATTCTCCCTCCCGTCCCTCCGCCAGCGCTGGAGTCGCCGATGACCCCCGAGCCGATCACCCCCGAGCCGATCACCCACAAGTCGATCACTCACGAGCCGATCAGCCACGAACTGCCCACCGCCGACGACGCGGTGGCCCACACCCTGCTGAACTGCCTGCTGCGCGAAGTCTCCGCCCCCGAGCACCAGACCGCCGTGGCCGACGGCCGCCTGCTGCTGCGCCTGCCCCGGCGCGGCGCCCTGCTGCGGATCGCCCTGCGCCGCACCTCGCTGCTCGGCGCGCACTGCTTCACCGGCCCGGTCGAGATCGAACGAGGCGTCAGCTGGGCGGAGTTGGACTGGCGCGAGCTGGCGGAACACGTACAGGACGAACTGGAGCTGCGCACCGGCACGGTGAACGAGGAGTTCCTGGGCCAGGTCACCTCCAGCCACGACGGCCTCCGGCAGAGCCTGGCCGGCCGCCCGGCCTCCGGACCGGACCGCTACCTGGAGTCCGAGCAGGCCCTGCTGTTCGGCCACCGCTTCCACCCGGCGCCCAAGTCCCGCTCCGCCGCCCGGGGGGACTGGCGCGGGTACGCCCCGGAGTCCCGTGCGGCGTTCCCGCTGCGCCACCTCGCCGTCCGCACCGAACTGATCGCCGAGCAGTCCCTGGACGAGAGCGCGAGCGCCCTGCTGGACGGCCTCGGCGACGTCCCGGACGGCTACCGTCTGCTGCCCGCCCACCCCTGGCAGTACCAACTCATCGGCGATCACCCGCTGTTGCGCGATTCCCTGGACCGCGGTGACGTCCTCGACCTCGGGCCGCGCGGCGAGGAGTTCGCCGCCACCGCCTCGGTGCGCACCCTCCACGGCGCGGACGCCTTCCTCAAGTTCAGCCTCAACGTGCGCATCACCAACTGCCTGCGCAAGAACGCCGCTTACGAGCTCACCGGCGCCGTCGCGCTCACCCGGCTGCTCGCCCCCGCCCTCGCCGACCTCGCCCGGCGCTTCCCCGACGCGGCGATGCTGCGCGAGCCCGCGTTCCGCACCCTCGCCCTGCCCGGTGCCGACGGCCGACCCGACCAGGCGCTCTACGAGGGCTTCGGCCTGATCGTCCGCGAGGGCTTCGGCGGCGTACTGCGACCCGGCGTCACCCCGCTGCTGGCCGCCGCCGTCGCCGACGAGCACCCGACCAGCTCCGCCCACATCTCCCGTCTGCTGGAGGGGAGTTCGGACGCCTACCAGGCCCTGGACTGGTGGCGGGCCTATCTGGGGCTGCTCATCCCGCCCGTGCTCGCCGCCTACTTCGACCACGGCGTGGTGCTGGAACCGCACCTGCAGAACGTGCTCATCGGCGTCGACGCCACCGGGCACCCCACCCAGGTGCTCTTCCGCGATCTGGAGGGCACCAAGCTCGTCCCCGAGCACAACGCCGACATCCTGGCCGCCCTCCCGCCCGAGGTCGCCGGGCCGATGACGTACGACGCCGAGCGCGGCTGGGACCGGGTGGTCTACTGCCTGCTGGTCAACCACGTCGCCGAACTGCTCGCTGCCCTCGCCGACCGCCACCCCGAGCTGGAGGGCGCCCTGTGGCAGGTGGTCCGGGACACCCTGGAGCAGTACGCGGCAGGCCACGGCCGGCCGCCCCGGCTGCGGGCACTGCTCGCGGGCGTGCCGCTGCCGGCCAAGGCCAACCTGCTCACCCGCTGGGAGCGCAAGGCCGACCGGCAGGCCGGCTACGTCCGCCTGCCCTCGCCGCTCGCCGGATCCGTCCTCGCCCAGGCCTCCCGCACCTCCGCCCCCCTCTCCCTCGGGAGCGCCGCCCGATGACCGAGATCGTCCGCCGGCACGTCGCCGCCCTCGCACCCGACGCCCTGCCCGCCTACGTCTACGACCTGGCGGCGCTGCGCGCGCACGCCGCCGCCGTCCGGGCCGCGCTGCCCGCGCGGGTCGAGCTGTACTACGCCGCCAAGGCCAACCCCGAGGCGCCGCTGCTGGCCGCGCTGCGCGACGCGGTCGACGGCTACGAGGTCTCCAGCGGAGGCGAGTTGGCGCACGTGCGGGCGGCCGTGCCGGACGCGCCGCTGGCCTTCGGCGGCCCCGGCAAGACGCCCGCCGAGATCGCCGCCGCCGTGGACGCCGGGGTGCACCGCTGGCACATCGAGAGCGAGCAGGAACTGCACCGGCTCGACGCCGTCCTCGCGGACCGGCCGGGCACGGTGGTCGACGTGCTGCTACGGGTCAACCTGCCGGTCGCCACCGGTGCGCTCGACGCGGTGGCACTCGCGATGGGCGGGCGGCCGACGCCGTTCGGGCTCGACCCGGACCGCGCCGAGGAGTGCGTGCGCCAGCTCACCGGCGAAGGCCCCGGCACCGGCCCCGGCACCGGCCCGCTCGGACGGCAACTGCGCCTGCGCGGCGTGCACGCCCATCTGGCCAGCGGGCTCGCGGCGGCGGAGCAACTGGCCGTCGCCGAGCAGATCGTGGCCTGGTCGGCCGCGCTGGCCGAGCGGCACGGCTTCCCGCTGGCGGAGGTCAACGTCGGCGGCGGGATGGCCGTGGACTACGAGGACCCGGCGAACCACTTCGACTGGACGGCCTTCGGCGAGGGGCTGGCCAAGCTGCTGGACGCCCACCCCGGCCTGACCCTGCGGATCGAACCCGGCCGGGCCCTGACCGCCCACTGCGGCTGGTACGCGACCGAGGTGCTGGATGTGAAGCAGAGCCACGGCGAGGACTTCGCGGTGGTCCGTGGCGGCACCCACCACCTGCGCACCCCCGCCACCCGGGGGCACTCCCAACCCTTCGAGGTGCTCCCGGTCGACGCCTGGCCGCATCCGTGGCCGCGCCCCGCCGTCGCCACCGGCCGCGCCACCCTGGCCGGCCAGCTCTGCACCCCGAAGGACGTCCTCGCCCGGGCCGCCTCCGACGCCGACGGCCTGCGGGCGGCCGACCGCGTGCTGTTCGCGATGGCGGGCGCGTACGCCTGGAACATCTCGCACCACGAGTTCCTGATGCACCCGCGCCCGGGGTTCCACTACCTGGGCGGCTGAGGGCACCCCGGATGACGGTCGACAGGTAACAGATAACAGCTGACAGATAACAGATTTCGAAATCTGTTATCTGTCAGCTGTTATCTGTTCGCCGCCCCCTGTTCGCGCCCCGCCGCCCGCCCGTCCACGCGCCGGACCCCACCCGTGGGCCCCGCCCGCCCCAGGGGTCGCCGCAGGTCACCTCCGCACACTCGTGCGACAGTGGTAGGCAGCGAAGGGAGCGCGAACGTGCTGATGGACAAGGTGGCGGAGATACTCGCCGAGGCGTCGGCCGAGGTGGTGGAGCCGCGCTTCCGTGCGCTGGCCGCCGGCGAGGTGATGGAGAAGGCGCCCGGCGAGATCGTGACGGTCGCCGACCGCGAGGCCGAGGCGATCATCGCCCGCCGCCTGCGCGAGCTGCTGCCCATCCCCGTGGTCGGCGAGGAGGCCGTCTCCGCCGACCCCGAACTCGCCCAGGCCCTCCACGACGAGCCCGCCGCCTGGCTGGTCGACCCGGTCGACGGCACCTCCAACTTCGTTGCCGGCCGCCCCGAGTACGCCGTGATGTGCTCGCTCGTCCGCGGCGGAGAGACCGTCGCCTCCTGGATCTGGCAGCCCGCCACCGCCACCGCCTACCGTGCAGAACTGGGCTCCGGGGCCTGGCGCGACGGCGTACGCCTGACCCGGCCGCCGGCACCGCGCGACGCCGCGAAGCTGCGCGGATCCGTGAAGAGCCGCTACCTCGACCCGGAACACCGCCGGCGCCTACAGGCCAACGAGTCGGCCTTCGGCGAGGTCTCCCCCGGCCGGCACGCGGCCGGAATCGAGTACCCGGACGTCGTCGAGGGCCGCTTCGACTTCCTCCTCTACTGGCGCACCCTCCCCTGGGACCACGCCCCCGGCTCCCTGCTCGTCACCGAGGCTGGCGGCGTGTCCGCCCGGCTGGACGGCACCCCCTACCGCCCCGAGGCCCCCGGCTGCGAGAACGGCCTGCTGGTCGCCGCCGACCCGGAGACCTGGGAGCTCACCCGCACCCTCCTCCTGAGCGACTGACGGACCGCCACCGCCACCGCAGCAACCGTGGTCATCTGGTCGCGGTCACGAATCGGCGCCCTGGTCCTCGGTCCCGAACGGGGCCTGCCCAGGCGCCGGGCGGCCGACGACAACCGACTCCCCGGCGATGACCGATCCCCCGCAGCACGCGCCTAGCCGGCCCGGTCCCCCTCGGCCTTCCGCCCGGCGCCCACCACCTCGCGCAGCAGTGCACGGACCTCCCCCGCCGTGGTGTGCGGGTTGAGCAGGGTGAGCTTGAGCCGCACCCGGCCGGGCCCCTCGCCCGGGAGTTCGGTCCGCCCGACCACCGCCCGCCCGGTGCGCAGCAGCAACCGGCGCAGGCTGCCGTTGAGTTCGTCGACGGCGGCCTCGTCGGTCAGGCCCGGCGGCCGGTAGCGGAACAGCAGGACGGTCAGCGCGGGTTCGGCGTGGAGTTCGAGCGACGGTTCGGCGCGGACGGCCTCGGCAGCGGACCGGGCGAGTTCGTGGCAGGCGTCGACGAGTCGGCCGAGCCCGTCGCGGCCGAGGGTGCGCAAGGTGACGGCGAGCTTGAAGGCGTCGGCCCGCCGGGTGGTGCGCAGCGAGCGGCCGAGCAGGCTGGGGTAACCGGCCTGCTCGTCGTCGACGGGGTTGAGGTACTCGGCGCGGCGGGCGAGCGAGACGTAGGTCTCGGTGCGGCGGACCAGGAAGACGCCGGCGGCGGCGGGCTGCCAGCCGAGTTTGTGCCAGTCGAGGGAGACGGAGTCGGCGCGGTCGATGCCGTCGAGGAGCGGGGCGAGCCGGTCGGAGAGCAGCGCGCCGCCGCCGTACGCGGCGTCGACGTGCAGCCAGGCGCCGTAGCGGCCGGCCAGGTCGGCGGCGACGTGCAGCGGGTCGATGCCGCCGGTGTCGGTGGTGCCGGCGGTGGCGACGATGGCGATCGGGGTGCGTCCGGCCCAGCTGGCCTCGGCCAGGGTCCGCTCCAACTCCTTTGGTTCCATCCGGAGTTGCCGGTCGACGGGGACGGTGGTGACGGCGCGCTCGCCGAGCCCGAGCAGGGCGGCGGCGCGCTGGACGGAGAAGTGCGCGGCCTCGGAGGCGACGATGCACGGCCGGACGCCGGCCGGGATGCCGTCCAACTCGACGATGCCGTCCAGCTTCTGGTCCCGTGCCAGCATCAGGCCCATGAGGTTGGACTCGGTGCCGCCGGAGGTGAGGACGCCGGCGGCGCGGGCCGGGTCGTAGCCGACCAGGGTGGCGAGTTCGGCGAGGAGGGCGGTCTCCAGGGCGGTGGCGGCGGGGGCCTGGTCCCAGGAGTCCTGGGAGGGGTTGAGGGCACTGACCGCGAGGTCGGCGGCGGCGGCCACGGCGAGTGGCGGGCAGTGCAGGTGGGCGGCGCAGGCCGGGTCGGCGGGGTCGGCGGCGCCGTAGGCGAGGAGTTCGGTGAGGCGGGCGAGCGCGCCGGGCCCATGGGCGCCGGCCAGGCCGTCGGCGACCAGCGCGCCGAGCTCGGCCGGACTGCCTGCGGGCAGCGGCCCGCCGCGCAGGGCGATGCCGTGGTCGAGCGCGTCGAGGACGGTGGCCAGCAGCGGCCCGAGCGCGCCGGGCCCGCCGACGCCGCCCGCGAGGGCGTCCAACGGGGCGGGCCCGCCGGGCAGTCCGGCGGCGGCGCCGGAACCCGAGCCGGAACCACCGCCAACTCCAGAACCGGAACCGCCACCGGCCCCGGATCGGGCGCCCGAACCTCCTCCCGAGCCTTCCCCTGAACCGCCACCGCCCCCTCGCCCCGCGCTCATTCGGCGCCCCGGGCCGCGGGAGCCGCAGGGCTCGCCGCTGCGGCGGAATCGACGGCCGCCGCAGCCGCGATCGCGTCGGCGAGCCGGTCGAGCACCGCAGCGACCTGCTCGTCGGTGATGGTGAGCGGCGGCAGCAGTCGCAGCACCGCGTCGTGGCGCCCGCCGAGTTCGACGATCAGCCCGCGCGCCAGGCAGGCCTCCCGGACCCGGCGGGCGAGCGCCGGGTCGGCCGGCCGGGCCCCGCAGGCGTCCGGTTCGGCGGCGGGGTCGACGAGTTCGACGCCGAGCATCAGGCCGCGCCCGCGCACGTCGCCGATCACCGGCAGTTCGGCGGCGAGCCCGCGCAGCCGGGCGGTCATCCGCTCGCCGACGACGGCGGCGCGCTCGGCCAGTCCGTGGGCGGCGACGTAGCGCAGGGTGGCGGCGCCGGCGGCCATGGCGAGGGTGTTGCCGCGGAAGGTTCCGGTGTGGGCGCCGGGGCGCCAGCCGTCGTAGTCCTCCCGGTAGACGACGACGGCGAGCGGCAGGCTACCGCCGATGGCCTTGGAGAGCACCATGGCGTCCGGAACGATGCCGCTGTGCTCGACGGCCCACATCGCCCCGGTGCGCCCGACGCCGGTCTGCACCTCGTCGACGATCAGCGGGATGCCGCGTTCGGCGGTGATCCGGCGCATCTCGCGCAGCCAGCCGTCGGGCGCGGGGACGACGCCGCCCTCGCCCTGGACGGCTTCCAGGATCATCGCGGCGGGCGGGACGACCCCGCCCGAGGGGTCGTCGAGCAGCCGTTCGACGTAGGTCGCGGCGAGGTCGGCGCCGGCCTCGCCGCCGACGCCGAACGGGCAGCGGTAGCCGTACGGGTAGGGCAGCCGGACGACCTCGCCGCCGCTCGGCAGCGGTTCCTTGACGGCGACGTTGCCGGTGAGCGCGAGGGCTCCGGCGGTCATGCCGTGGTAGGCACCGGTGAAGGCGAGCGCGCCGGACCGGCCGGTGGCGGTCTGCATCAGTTTGAGCGCGGCCTCGACGGCGTCGGTGCCGGCGGGCCCGCAGAAGTGGATCCGGGCGCCGGCGGCGAAGTCGGCGGGCAGGCTCTCGAAGAGGGCGCTGGTGAAGTCGTCCTTCTCGGCGGTGGCGAGGTCGAGCAGGTGCAGCGGGGCGCCGCTGTCGAGGGTGCGGCGGATCGCCTCCAGTACCACCGGGTGGTTGTGCCCGAGGGCGAGCGTCCCGGCGCCGGAGAGGCAGTCCAGGTAGCGCCGCCCGTCGGCGCCCTCGACGGTCATGCCGTGGGCCCGCACCGGGACGATCGGGAAGGACCGGGCGTACGTACGGGCGGCGGACTCGCGTACGCGCTGGCGGCGCAGGATGGCCTCGCCGGAGGCCGGGGCACCGGCGGCTCCAGCGACACCAGCGGCTTCGACACCTCCGACAGCTCCGGCGGCTCCGAGAGCTCCGGCGGCTCCGACATCTCCGGAGGAGGAGGCCGGGGCCTGGGCGGGAACGGCGGCGAGCGACAAGGCAAACCCCCAGAAGAAGTTAGGTAAGCCTAACTTTACCGCCCCTGACCTGGCGGGATACCCCAGGGGCCCCCAGAACCACCCAAGTGAGTGAACCGCCCCCGGTCCTTCCAACGAGCGACCGGCGAAAAGGTCACGGCCCTCACCCCCGCCGACCCGGAGCCGCCCCACCGCCCTTCCACCGGTAGCAGAGCTCCGGCCGCCCCACGCTCCCGTACTGCGGCTCCCGCACCGCCCGCCCGGTGTCGACGAGGTGTTCGAGGTAGCGGCGCGCGGTGATCCGCGAGACCCCGGCGGCGGCGCCCGCGGCGGCGGCGGACAGGCCCGTCGCCGTCTCGCGCAGCACGGAGGCGACGGCGTCCAGGGTGGGCGCACTCAGGCCCTTGGGGAGGCTGCTGCGCTCGGGCGTGCGGAGCAGGGCGAACGCCTGGTCGACCTCGTCCTGCCCGGTCGCCTCGCCGGTGCGCCCGAGGCTGTCGCGGTAGCGGGCGTAGCGCTCCAGGCGATCGTGCAGGGCGGCGGCGCTGAACGGTTTCAGCAGGTACTGGACCACGCCCGCCGACACGGCCTGCCGCACCATCGCCAGGTCGCGGGCCGAGGTCACCGCGATGACATCGGTGGTGTGGCCGGCGGCGCGCAGCGAGCGGCAGAACTGGAGGCCGTGGCCGTCCGGCAGGTAGAGGTCGAGCAGGGTCAGGTCGACGGGCCTCCCGGCAGCGCGGGCGCGGTCCAGGAAGCGCAGCGCGTCGGCGCAGCTGTGCACCGTCCCGGCGGCGTGGAAGCCGGGTTCGCGCTCGACGTAGAGGGTGTGCGCGGCGGCGGCCACGGGGTCGTCCTCGACGACCAGCACGGAGATCCACGGAGCGGCGGTCGCCTCGGTCATCGCGACGCCCCTTCCCGCTGGCCCGGTTGCCCCGGTTGCCCTGCCTGGCCGAATTGCTCCGGCCGCCCAAGTTGCTCCGGCCGCCCCGGTTGCCCCGGTTGCCGCTCACCGGGTCGTGCCGGCAGCCCGGCGAGCGGCAGCCGGACGGTGAGCACCGCACCCCGGTCACGCCCGACCGCGACGCTGCCGCCGTTGCGCCGGGCGGCCTGGGCTACCAGCGCCAGCCCGAGACCATGCCCGCGCCCGTCCTGCTTGGTGCTCCAGCCGCGCCGGAACACGTCCTCGACGGCGGCCGGGTCGATCCCCGCCCCGGTGTCGGCGACGCGCAGCAGCAGGCAACCGCCCCCACCCGGAGCCACGTCACCGCCCGCCGAACCGCCGTCGCCCGAACCACCATCGTCCGCACCGTCGTCGTCCGCACCGCCACCACCCGCGTCGATTCGCACGGTGACGGTGACCTCTGGCGCCACCATGCTCTGCGCGGCTCCGGCGATGGCGGCGTCCACGGCGTTGTCGATCAGGTTGCCGAGGACGGTGATCAGGTCCCGCGAGGAGAGCCCGGGCGGCAGCAGCCCGTCGTCGATCCGACTGTCGTCGGTGAGGGTCAACTCCACTCCCCGCTCGGCCGCTTGGGCCGCCTTGCCGAGCAGCAACGCGGCCAGCACCGGTTCGCCGACCGCCGCGACCACCCGGTCGGTGAGCTGCTGGGCGAGCGCGAGCTCGGCGGTGGCGAACTCCACCGCCTGTTCGTGGCGGCCGAGTTCGATCAGGGAGACGACGGCGTGCAGCCGGTTGGCCGCCTCGTGCGCCTGCGCCCCCAGGGCCTCGGTGAAGCCCCGTACGGAGTCCAACTCTCCGCTGAGCGACTGGAGTTCGGTGTGGTCGCGCAGGGTGACGACCAGGCCGAGGCCGGTGCCGATGGTGGAGGTGTTGAGCACCACCACCCGCTCGGCGGTCAGGTGCACCTCGTCCCGGACCGGCTCGTCGCCGAGCACGGCCGCGACCAGTGCCCGCGGCAGCCCCAGCTCCACGATCAGACGACCCTCCAAGTTTCCTTCCAGTCCGAGCAGTTCGCGGGCTGCATCGTTGCAGAGCACCACCCGGTGCGCGCGGTCCAGCAGGACCAGCCCCTCGCGCACCGAGCGCAGGGTCGCCTGGTGGTATTCGTAGAGGTGGCTGAGTTCGGCCGGCCCCATGCCGTGGGTGTGCCGCCGCAGCCGGGAGTTGGCGAGGTAGGTGCCCACGCCGCCGACCCCGAGCGCGGCCACCGCCACCCCGACCAGGGCGAGCAGCGGGCCGCTCAACTGCGCGGAGATGGACTCCACCGTGAGGCCCGCGCTGACCAGCGCGATCACCTGGTGCCGGTCGTCCAGCACCGGCGTGACCACCCGCACGGACGGTCCGAGCGTGCCGGTGTAGGTCTCGCTGCGGGTCTCCCCCGCGAGTGCCCAGTCGATGTGCCCGAGAAAGCGCTTGCCGATCTGCTCGGGCAGCGGGTGGGTCCAGCGCACGCCCTCGGTGTCCATGACGGTGATGAAGGAGACGCCGGTGTCCACCCGCACCTGCTCGACGTACGGCTGGAGCACCGCGGTCGGGTCCGGCGCGGTGACGGCGGCCCGCACGGACGGCGAGTCGGCGACGGCGTGGGCGACGGCGGTGACCTGGCGGCGGGCCGCGTCCTCGGCCCGGTCGGCGGTGAAGAGGTACGCGAGCACCGCGCCGCCCGCCACCACGGCGGCGACGATGACCACCTGAACGACGAAGAGCTGCCCGGCCAAGCTGCGGACCAGCCCGCGGGGTGCCGGGAGCCGTCGGCGCGGGGGCGTGGGGGCGGTGCGCACGGACATGCCTGCCAGTGTGCACCACGCCCCCGGGGTCCCCCAGGGGCCCGCGATCGGTCGGCGGCCTGTCGACTGCCCGTCGACGAACGTCCCGCAGCCCAGTCGCACCCCCACGGCCCGGCTGCGCCCGGTCGCGCCCGGCCGTGAACTCTATGAACGCAAACGTGACCTCCGTCACGCCCAGGCCCGATAGTCAGAGCGGCCCACCACCCGGGGCCGCCAGGACCGCACGGCGAAGGAGCCGCAGATGTCGATCGTTGGAGCAGCACCGGCGGGGGGATCCAGACGCAGGGACCGGACCCACTACCTCTACCTCTCCGTCATCGCCGCCGTGGTCGCGGGCATCGTGGTCGGGCTGGCCGCCCCCGGCTTCGCCGTGGAGTTGAAGCCGGTCGGCACCGGCTTCGTCAACCTGATCAAGATGATGATCAGCCCGGTGATCTTCTGCACCATCGTGCTGGGCATCGGCTCGGTGACCAAGGCCGCCAAGGTCGGCAAGGTCGGCGGCCTCGCCCTCGGCTACTTCCTCGTCATGTCGACCGTCGCGCTGGCCATCGGTCTGGCCGTCGGCAACCTGCTGGAGCCCGGCGGCGGCCTGCACCTGACCGCCGCGCTCGCGAAGTCCGGCCACGCCCAAGCCGTCGCCGGCGGCGCCCAGTCGACGACCGACTTCCTGCTCGGGATGATCCCCACCACCACGTTCTCGGCCCTCACCGAGGGCAAGGTGCTGCAGACCCTGCTGGTCGCACTGCTCGCCGGCTTCGCCCTCCAGGCGATGGGCCCGGCCGGTGCCCCGGTGCTGCGCGGGATCGAACACGTGCAGCGGCTGGTCTTCCGGGTCATGTCGATGATCATGTGGGTCGCGCCGATCGGCGCCTTCGGGGCGATGGCCGCCGTCGTCGGAGCGACCGGCACGGCCGCGCTGAAGAGCCTCGCGGTCATCATGATCGGCTTCTACGCGACCTGCGTGCTGTTCGTCGTCGTCGTCCTGGGCGCGCTGCTGCGACTGGTCGCCGGGGTCAACGTGTTCGCGCTGCTGCGCTACCTGGGCCGCGAGTTCCTGCTGATCCTCTCCACCTCCTCCTCCGAGAGCGCGCTGCCCCGCCTGATCGCCAAGATGGAGCACCTCGGCGTGAGCCGCCCGGTCGTCGGCATCACCGTGCCGACCGGCTACAGCTTCAACCTCGACGGCACCGCGATCTACCTCACCATGTCGTCGATCTTCATCTCCGAGGCGATGGACAAGCCGATGTCGATCGGCGAGCAGCTCTCGCTGCTGGTGTTCATGGTGATCGCGAGCAAGGGCGCGGCCGGGGTCACCGGCGCCGGGCTGGCCACCCTGGCCGGCGGACTGCAGTCGCACAAGCCCGCCCTGGTGGACGGGGTCGGCCTGATCGTCGGCATCGACCGCTTCATGTCCGAGGCCCGCGCGCTCACCAACTTCGCGGGCAACGCCGTCGCCACCGTCCTGATCGGGCACTGGACCGGCGAACTCGACGCGGACCGCGCCCAGCGGGTGCTGGCCGGCGAGGAGCCGTTCGACGAGCGGACCCTGATCGACACGCACGGCGGGCCGATCGCGGCCCCCGAGGCCGTCCCGGCGGCTCCGGAAGCCGACCCCGTCCGGAGCGGCACGGCCGCGGCCGCCTGAGCGGCCCCCTCATACGCCCCCGGTCCGGCGCCACCACCTCCCCCGGAAACGGCGCCGGACCGGGGGTTCCGCCTTCGCCACAGGCCCTCACCGGTTCTCGCGGGTCCTCGCAGGTCCTCGCAGGTCCTCACCTCGCAGGTCCTGACGGAGTCTCGCAGGCCCTCTCAGGCCCTCTCAGGTCCTCACAGGTCCTCGGAGCCGCTCACCGCCCAGGCCAGGCCACAGGCCGGGTCCTCCAGCGCGACGTGCAGATGGCGCAGCCCGGCGGCCGGCTCGTGCCAGATGAAGCAGCGCATCCGGGCCACCAGCGCGTCGACCTCCGCCCGGTCCGGCCCGTCCGTACCCTCCGCGCCGGCCATCGCGACCAGCGCCCGCCAGAGCGCCAGCCGTCCGTGCGCCGAGCCCCGCCCGCGGTCCACGACTGCGGCCTGCACGAGCGCCGGGTAGACCAGCGCGAACGGCAGGTACCCGCCGGTGACCCGGGAACGGCGGGCCAGTTGGGCGGCCGCCTGCGGCGCCGGGCCCCGGACGCAGACCACCTCCGCCCAGTCCGCCAGCGCGGCCAGCGCCCGGGTCGCCCGCTGCCCGCCCAGCCGTGCACCCGGCGCGGGCAGCACCACCTCGCCCAGACCCTCCCGGCTGGCCGGCAGGGTCAGCAGCGCACTGCGCGCGCCCCCGCAGGGCAGGTACTGGCGCACCCGAGCCCCCTCGTCCCATCCGGCCGTCTCCCAGGGCGCCAGCAGCAGCGGCATGCCCTCCGGGTCGGGTTCGGCCCCGTACGAGAGGTCCTCGCCGAGCAGCACCCTGGTCTGCGCGACCAGTCGGCGCACCGGGGCCGGGACGAGCAGCGGAGCCAGCCGCAGCCAGGAATGCCGAGTCGCCAGCACCTCCCAGAGCGGACCGGCGTCATGGTCGGCGACCCCCGCGACCGTGCCCGGGCCGCCGTCCCGGTCGAACAGCCGGACGGACAGCTCCGGCGGCGCCGAGTAGGCGATCAGGTGGCCGAGCGGCGCGGTCAGCGCCGCCGCGGGCTCCTCCCCGGCGCGCTCCACGGCTGCCGCCCGGCCCTGCCGGTAGGCGGTCAGCAGTTCGGGCCAGCGGCCGTCGTCAGCCAGGGCGCGGAGGCGGTGGTCCTCGTACGTGATCACGATTTTCAGCGTACGGGCCGGGATGGCGCATCAGCTGACTTAGCGTCAGCTCGGTGCGTCGGGAGCCGCTTCGGGCGCCGCTCCAGGGCCTGCGCCGGGCCCCTCATCGGACCCCGCACCGGGCGCCTCTGCGGGGGCGGGCCCCGGCCGATCGCCCCGCTCGCCCTCCCGCTCATGTTCCCGCTCCCGCGCGAGGACGGCGCGCAGCTTCCCGTGGGCGCGGCGACGGGTGACGGCCAGCGTGCTGCGATGCAGGCCCAGCAGCTCGGCGGCCTCGTCGACGGTGTAGCCGTCGAGATCCACCAGCACCACCACCCGGGCCTGCTTCGAGGTCAGGCAGCCCAGCAGCCGGAGCACCTCCCAGCGCGCCTGCAGCTCGACCATCCCGCCCGACGGCGACTCGACCGGCGGCCGGTCCCGCTCCCGCTCGGCCGTCTCGGACGGATCGGGCAGCACGACCCTCCGCCGCTCCCGGCGCCACTGGTCGCGCAGGATGTTCGCCATCGTGGTGAACACGTAGGCGTAGGGCTGCGGATGACTCAGGAACCGCTCCGGCCTGCGGGCGATCCGCAGATACGCGTCATGCACCACGTCCCCGGCGGCGAGCCCGCCGGTGAGCGAAGCGGCCGCCCGGTGGAGCCTCGGCAGCATTTCCGTGAACACCCGGTTGAAATCGGCCGATTGACGATCGGCGGGCCTCGGACCGAAGTCCTTCCCGCCCCCGCTCCCGCGTCCGCCGCCACACCGACCGTCGCATTCCGCCATGCCGCTCTCCCCGGAAATCGGCACTCCGAAAGCCCAGTTGGGCAGGTCACGACCCATCGAAAAGGCCTGTGACACAGGTCACATCATAGGTCGTCGTCTCACTGTCCGCAGTCATTCGTGCGCAATACGTCATCAGCCGGACAGGAAGCCGGAATTCACCCACCCCGTGGATCCGGACGGCCGGGGACGCACTGCCCGATCTGTACCGTTGAGCGAGGAGAAACCGCCATGCGAGGTCGCATCGCCAGGAAGATCGCCACGTTCGGGATGGCCGCCGCAGCCGCCCTCGGCGTGCTCGGCACCACCGCCCTGCCCGCCGCCGCCGCGCCCACCGCCGCCGCCGCCGCCGACCAGACCATCACCGCCGGCGCCATCGGGGCCTCGCCCGAGGTGGCCGCCGCCTCCTACCACTGCGTCATCACCGCAGACTACGGGTGGCGCTGGGTGGGCTACTGCAACGTCTACTCGGGCGAGCTGCGCACCATCACCTACTGCGCCAACGGCACGAGCACCACCGGCCTGTGGATCGGCGCCCGATCCCAGGCCTGGGACGTCTGGGGCAACTGCCCGGGCTCCAGCTGGACCAAGATCGTGTTCCAGAGCCGGGGCTGAGGCACCGGCAGAACCGATGAGGGGCGCCGTCCCGCCGGGGCGGCGCCCCCGCTGCATGTCCGTACCCCGGCGGGCGCCGGCCGGTCGCATGCCCCGAGGGCCGCGAACAGATGACAACAAACAGATGACAGATAACAGATTTCATCTTCTGTTATCTGTCCGCTGAAATCTGAACGCTGCAGGCTGTCAGCCGCTACCCGGCGAGCCCCGCGGCTCCCCGCGCCGTCACCCGGATCCGCATCGGGCTCGCCGCGCGGAGCGTGATGCCCTGGGCGAGCGCCACCCGCTCGTCCACCGCCTCCATCTCGAAGTCCCGCAGCAGCACGCCCAGGCTCAGCACCGATTCCAGCATCGCGAAGTGCTGCCCGATGCACGCCCGCGGACCGCCGCCGAACGGGTACCAGGCGTAGCGGTGCCGCTCCTTCTCCTGTTCGGGCAGGAAGCGGTCGGGGTCGAAGCGTTCCGGGTCCGGCCAGTGCGCCGGGTGCCGGTGGGTGACCAGCGGCGAGACGACGACCTGGGCACCCGCCGGGATCACGTACCCGTCGATGACCGTCTCGGCGACCGCCCGCCGCCCGACCAGGGCCGCCGCCGGATAGAGCCGCATCGACTCCTTCAGCACCCGGGTGATGTACGGCAGCGACTCCAGGTCCGCCGCAGTCGGCTCCCGGCCGGCCAGCACGGTCTCCGCCTCCTGTTGGGCGAGCTTGCGCTGCTCGGGGTGCGTGGCCAGCAGGTGCAGCGCGAAGGCCAGCGAGGTGGCCGTGGTCTCGTGCCCGGCGAGCAGGAACACCAGTACCTGGTCCCGGAGTTCGGCCGGGTCGAGTTGCTCCCCGTCCTCGCCGCGGGCCCGTCCGAGCAGTGTGAGCAGGTCGTCCGCGTCCTCGTCCAGGTCGCCGCGCGCGGCCCGCTCGGCGATGATCCGGTCGCAGACCGCGTACAGGGCGCGCTGGGCCTCGGCGCCGCGCCGGTTCGAGGGGGTCGGCCAGGTGCGCGGGATGCGAATCGCCGCGAAGCCCCGGTCCCAGACGTACTCACCGAGCACCGGGAAGCTGCGGTCCACCACCGCCACCGCCTCCTCGACGTCCGCGCCGAACAGGATCCGGGCGACGGCGCGCAGCGCGAACCGGGACATCTCCTCCGCCGCGTCCACGACCCCGCCCCCGCCCCCGACCGGGATCGCGTTCCACCGCTCGGTGAGCGCCCGCGCCTCCTGGGCGACGGCGCCCGCGTAGCCGTCCACCCGGCGGCGGGTGAACAGCGGCTGGACCAGCCGGCGCTGGCGCTGGTAGTCGCCGTCCTGGCTGGTCAGCAGTCCGTTGCCGACGCTGCTTCGCAGCTCGTCGTAGAAGGCGTTCTCCTTGCGGAAGTTGGCGGCCTCGCTGCCCAACACCTGCTGGACACCCTCCGGGGAGAACACCCCGTAGAACTCGACCCGCAGCCCGGGCGGCCCGACCCGGAACCGGACCACGTCCCCGTGGTCGCGGTGGGCGGCGAGGTAGGTGCGCAGCGGGCGGCGGGTGAGATCGAACAGCGACCCGACCAGGGGGTTTCCGGCCGGCCCGGGGATGAGGGCGGTGGCGGTGGTCATCGGCACTCCATTCTCCACAGGCGACCCATCAACGTAACTGACGAATCATCAGTAACGGAAGGCGCGAAGGCGCGCGCGAAGAAGCGAAAGCGCGCGGGAGCGCACGGGAGGGCGCGACGGGGCGGGGCGGGGATCACTCGTACTCGGTGCCGCCCTTGCGCGTCAGGTAGGCGTCACCGACCACCTTGGCGATCGCCCGCCCGCCGACCACCAGGCTCCAGCGCTCCGTCACCGGCCGGACCACCACGCCTTCGCGCAGGTGGAGTTCACGCCCCGAGACGGTCTCCTCGCCCTGGGCGAAGGCCAGCACCGTCTCCGGGTCGAACGGCCCGCGCCACAGTTCGGGCACCAACGGCAGTTCGCCGTCGAGCAGTTCGGCGGCGGAGTACCACCTCAGCTGCCCGTCCACCAAGGCCGACACGTCGAACACGGCGTAGCCGGGCAGTTCGGCACGGCCGGAGGCGCCGTACGTCAGGTCCTGCACACCGGCCCCGAAGACCTCGCCGAAGACACCGACCCGCTCGGCGCCGAGCCGCTCGGCCAGTCGGGCCGCCACGGCGGGGAGGTCGTACGCGCGCACGGCCCGCCAGTACAGGTTGCGCTCGTCCTCGACGAGTGAGAGCCCCTGCGCCCCGATGCCCTTGGACGACACCTGGACCTCGCCGGTGGCGGCGGTGTACGTCATCAGGCAGCAACTGCCGTGCAGCTTCTCGGTCAGCACCACGGGCTCGCCGGGCTCGAAGACGTCGGGGTAGCGCTTGAGGTTCTCGATGTCCACCCAGGGCAGCAGGTCGGGCGCGCTCAGCACGTCGCCGTTCATGGAGGTCGGTACCGGGGGCTGCCACTTGACGACTCCGAGCAGCTCGGCGAAGTCCTCGCCGCGCCCGGCGGCGTCCGCCAGGTCGGTACCGGCGAGCGCGGTCGGCAGGCAGACGATGCCCTGGGACAGCTCACCGCGCAGCCGGACGGCCCTCACCCGGTCGGACCTGCTGCCGGCCAGCTTGCCCGTCAGGCCCAGCTCCTCGATCAACTCCGCCGGGAGGACCGACTGTTCGGGGATGTAGACGGCGTAGTCGCCGGTCCGGTACCTGCCCTTGGCGACCACCGCCCGGTAGAGGCCGACCTGCGCGAGCTCCAGCGCGTCGGCGTTCGGATGCTCCAGGACGACCAGCTTCTCGACGGTGACGCGCAACGTGGACATGGACGGACCCCTCCTCCCCTCCTGGACCGTTCGACCCGGGCGGTGTGTACGGACTGCTGTACGGGCTGCTGTGCGGACTGTTGTACGAATCGCCCCCACTCTGTCCGCCCGACCGCCCCCTGCGCGACGCAATTTCCCCGGCACCATGCTCACGTCGACCCTCACTCGGCCCCTCGCGCGGCCCCTCACACCGGCCGTCACGCCGACCCCCGCAGCACTCCCGCCCCGGCGCCGTCCCTACACGTTTGAGCCTTCACACAGCCGGGCGGAGACCCCCGCCACACCCCGCCTGTGCGAAGCGACAGAGGACTTATCACTCGCATTTGCGGCACTATGATCACCGTAATGGCCGCACCTGCGGCCTCACCCCGCGCCCCTTCCGGCGCGAGCCCTGGAGGGGAAGCCCCGATGAGCACCCGTACGACCACCCGCAGACTCGCCGTCGCCGCCGCGGCGGCCCTCGTCCTCAGCCTCGGGGCCACCGCCTGCGGCAGCGACGGCGGTGGCAAGTCCGGCGGCTCCTCGCCCGCTTCGACGCCGGGTTCCTCGGCCTCGTCGGCGGCCGGTGGCGGCACCGTCCCGAAGGCCACCGGCGACATCACCGTCTTCGCCGCCGCCTCGCTCAAGGAGACGTTCACCGACCTCGGCAAGAAGTTCGAGGACGCGAACCCGGGCGCCAAGGTCAAGTTCAACTTCGGCGGCAGCTCCAGCCTCGCCACCAGCATCAACTCCGGCGCCCCGGCGGACGTGTTCGCCGCCGCCAGTCCGGCCACCATGAAGACCGTGACCGACGCGGGCGGCGCGAGCGGCGACCCGAAGACCTTCGTCAAGAACACGCTCACCATCGCCGTGCCCAAGGGCAACCCCAAGCACGTCGCGGGCCTGAACGACCTCACCGCCTCCGGCGTGAAGGTCGCGCTGTGCGCAAAGGAGGTGCCGTGCGGCGCCGCCGCCCTCACCGCGCTCAAGGCCGCCAACGTCAACCTCACCCCGGTCACCCTGGAGCAGGACGTCAAGGGCGCGCTGACCAAGGTCGAGCTCGGCGAGGTCGACGCCTCGCTCGTGTACAAGACCGACGTGAAGGCGGATGCCGGGAAGATCGACAGCGTGGACTTCCCCGAGGCCGACAAGGCCGTGAACGACTACCCGATCGCCGCCCTGGCCAAGGCCCCGAACAAGGACGGCGCCGCCGCCTTCGTCGCGTACATCCAGTCGCCCGAGGCCAAGCAGGTGCTCACCGCGGCGGGCTTCCAGGCGCCGTGAGCGACCGCACCACCAAGCGCACCAGCAACACCGGGCGCACCACCGAACGCACCGCCGACACCGGGCCCGGCATGGCAGCAACGGCGAAAGCCCTGCCACGCCGGCGCCGGCGCACCCACCGCGTCCCGGTCACGCTGCTGCTCCCGGCGCTGCTCGGACTGGCGTTCCTGATCCTGCCGCTGGTCGGCCTACTCGTCCGGGCGCCCTGGAGCGGCCTGTCCGAGCAGCTCACCAGCGCCGCCGTCTGGGACGCCCTGCGCCTGTCGCTGATCTGCGCGACGGCGGCCACGGCGGTCTCGCTGGTCCTCGGCGTCCCGCTGGCCTGGCTGCTCGCCCGCACCGAACTGCCGGGCCGGCGGGTGATCCGGGCCCTGGTCACCCTGCCGCTGGTGCTGCCGCCGGTGGTCGGCGGCGTGGCACTGCTGCTGGTCCTCGGGCGGCGCGGCATCGTCGGTTCCTGGCTGGACTCGGCCTTCGGCATCACGCTGCCGTTCACCACGACCGGGGTGGTCATCGCCGAGGCGTTCGTGGCGATGCCGTTCCTGGTGATCAGCGTGGAGGGCGCGCTGCGCGCCGCCGACCCCCGCTACGAGGAGGCGGCCGCGACCCTGGGCGCCTCCCGGCTGACGGCGTTCCGCCGGGTGACCCTGCCGCTGATCGCCCCGGGGATCGCCGCCGGGGCGGTCCTCGCCTGGGCCCGGGCGCTCGGCGAGTTCGGCGCCACGATCACCTTCGCGGGCAACTTCCCGGGCCGCACCCAGACCATGCCACTGGCCGTCTACCTCGCCATGGAATCGGACCCCGAGGCGGCGATCGCGCTGTCGCTGGTCCTGCTGGTGGTCTCCGTCGCGGTCCTGGTCGGCCTGCGCGACCGCTGGATGTCGACCCCGTGACGGCCCTGCGAGCCCCGGGCCGGAACCCGGCCACCGCTGCCCCGACCCCCTGGACGCCGCCCCGATGAGCACCTCCCCGACTGACCCCGCTGCCCCCGCTGCCCCCACCGACCCCACCGCCGCGGTTGCGCCTGCACCCGCCCTCGACGCCCGGCTGCGGGTGGAGCGCGCCGCGTTCACCCTCGACCTCGCCCTCACCGCCGCCCCCGGCGAGGTGGTCGCGCTGCTCGGCCCGAACGGCGCCGGCAAGTCCACCGCCCTGCGCGCCCTCGCCGGGCTGCTCCCGCTCACCGGCGGCCACCTGCGCCTGGACGGACGCCTGTTGGAGGAGCCCGGGCAGCGCGTGCACGCCCCCGCCGAGGAACGTCCCGTCGGCGTGGTGTTCCAGGACTACCTGCTCTTCCCGCACCTCAGCGCGCTCGACAACGTCGCCTTCGGCCCGCGCTGCCAGGGCCGCCCCAAGCGTGCCGCCCGGGCCGAGGCGGCCGCCTGGCTGGAGCGGATGGGCCTGGCCGACCACGCCTCCGTACGCCCCGGCAGCCTCTCCGGCGGCCAGGCCCAGCGGGTGGCGCTGGCCCGGGCGCTGGCCGTCCGCCCCCGGCTGCTGCTGCTGGACGAGCCACTGGCCGCCCTGGACGCCCGCACCCGGCTCGACGTACGCGCCCAACTGCGGCGCCACCTGGCCGAGTTCGAGGCCGTGGCGGTGCTGGTGACGCACGACCCGCTGGACGCGATGGTGCTCGCCGACCGGCTGGTGGTGATCGAGGGCGGGCACGAGGTGCAGTCCGGCAGCCCGGCGGAGGTCGCCCGGCGGCCGCGCACCGACTACATCGCGCGCCTGGTCGGACTGAACCTGTACCAGGGCGTGGCCGAGGGCCACCAGGTCACGCTCACGGCCGGCACGGTCCTGGCCACCACCGAGGAGCTGTCCGGCCCGGCCTTCGTCGCCTTCCCGCCGTCCGCCGTGACCCTGCACCGCGAACGGCCCCAGTCCAGCGCGCGCAACGTGTGGAAGGCCGAGGTCACCGGCCTGGACCTGCACGGCGACCAGGTGCGCGCCGACCTCGCGGGCGAACTGCCGATAGCCGCCGACCTCACCCCGGCCGCCGTCGCCGAGCTGGGGCTGGCGCCCGGATCCGAGGTCTGGGCCTCCGTCAAGGCCACCCAGACCCACGCCTACCCGGCCTGACCCCGACAGCGCCGGGCCGCCCGCGTCCCCGCCTATCTCCTGCCCGCTACGCTGATCAGGCCGGCGCGCCGCTCCGGCCCGGCCGCTGCTCCTGTTCGGTGCGCCGCTCCGACTCGCCGCGCTACTCCGACGGCTCGACGAAGCCCGACTCGTACGCGGCGATCACCGCCTGGGTGCGGTCCCGCGCCCCGAGCTTCGCCAGCACACTGCTGACGTGGGTCTTCACCGTCTGCACGCCGAGGAACAGCAGCTCGGCGATCTCCCCGTTGCTGAGGCCGCGCGCGACCAGCCGCAGCACCTGTGCCTCGCGCTCGGTCAGCGCCGCCCGGTCCATGGTCGCGCGGGCGGCGGGATTGCCGTGGCCGGCCGCGAGGCGGCGGATCGTGGCCGGGAACAGCAGTGACTCGCCCGCCGCCACCAGCCGTACCGCGTGCGCGATCTCGGCCGCCCGGGAGCGCTTCAGCAGGAAGCCGTCGGCGCCCGCGCGCAGCGCCTGGTAGACGTAGTCGTCGTTCTCGAAGGTGGTGACGACCAGGATCTTCGGCGGCTGCTCCCCCGGCGCGCCGGGGCGCAGGAGCTCGCGGGTCGCCGCCAGGCCGTCCAGCACCGGCATCCGGACGTCCATCAGGACGACGTGCGGGCGCAGCGTGCGGGCCAGCGCCACCGCGTCGGCGCCGTCGGCGGCCTCACCGACCACCCGCAGGTCCCCCTGCGCCTCCAGGACGGCCCGCATCCCGGCCCGGACCAGTTCCTCGTCGTCGGCGAGCAGGATGTCGATCATCCCGGCGGCGCCCCTCACAGGTCCGTCGCCCACAGGATCGTTCGTCACGAGCCCAAGCGTAGGGGCAGCCGGACGGCGAGCACCCACTCCCCGCCCCCGTCGCCCGACACCCCGGCGGTGGCCTCCCCGCCGAGCAGCGTGGCGCGTTCCCGGATGCCGCGCAGCCCCTTGCCGCCCTTGCCGCCCTTGCCCGCCGCGCCGCCCGCCAGGCGCGCCGGGGCGCCGCCGACAGTCGAGCGATTGGCGCAGCGCAGCTCCAACTGCCCGCCCTGAACGGCGATCCGGACGCTGACCGGCTCGCCGGGCGCGTACTTGAGCGCGTTGGTGACGCCCTCCTGGACGATCCGGTAGGACTCGCGGGAAAGCACCCCGGGCAGCGCCCCCGCCGACACCTCGATCCGCGCCTCGACCGGGCTCCCGGCCGACCGGGCGGTGTCGAACAGTGCGGGCAGCTGATCGACGCCGGGCTGTTCGGTGGCCGTTCCGCTGCCGGCCGCGCCCTCCGGCGTCTCGCGGAGCAGGACGAGGGTGCGTTCGAGGTCCTCCATGGCCCGGCGGCCGGTCTCCTCGATGACTTCGAGCGCCTTGGCAGTGAACACCTGGTCCCCGACCTCCCGTGCGGCACCCGCCTGAATGACCGTCACCGTCAGTGCGTGGCCGATGGAATCGTGCAGCTCGCGGGCCAACCCGTTGCGTTCCAGAAGCCGTTCGGCCCGCAGCTCCGCCTCCGCCAGCCGCTCCGCCGGGGAAGGACCCAGCAGCCTTACGGCCATGGCGAGTTGGAGGCGACCGGCGGACACCACCAGCCAGCCGTAGCCGACCACCAGCACCGGGGCGAGCGGGAGGTACCAGAACGAGTCCGGTCCGGTCAGCAGGTCGTAGCCGCTGGTGAGGCCGAAGGCCGTCGCGAACCCCACCACCGAGCCGAGCACGACCCGCCCGATCAGCCAGCCGGCGGTGCGCCGCCGGTCCGCCCAGGTGCCGGAGGACTCGGCGGCGATGTCCTCCTCACGGTCGGGCAGCAGCAGCAACCGCGCCTGCACCCCCTCGGCGCGCCGCGTCGCGGGGACGAGGGCGACCAGGGCGAGCAGGGTGACGTCCACCGCGGCGCTCGCGACCACGATCTCGCCAAGGCCCTTGTGGTACGTCCCCGGGTAGATCATCAGGATGACGCCCGCGAAGATCCACCCGACCAGCAGGTGCAGCAGGCGCGCGTACGTGGCGCCGGCCAGCAACGGCGCGAGGATCCTGGGCATTCCACCATCCTGCCAGCTCAGCGGCCGGCCCTGGCTCCCCCGCGAGCCTGCCGCCGTCTCCCTCCCGGGAGGGAGACGGCTCCCGACCCCGGCGGGATCCGCCGGTACGGCCCGCTCCGGTCGAATGTGACCACCAGCCGGACGACCCGGCACCGGAGCACCGAGAGGGGAGCGCGGCCGTGATCGAGATCCAGGGCCTCACCAAGGAGTACGACGGTCGGCGCGTCGTCGACGACCTGTCCTTCGAGGTCCGGCCCGGCCTGGTGACCGGCTTCCTCGGCCCGAACGGCGCCGGTAAGAGCACCACCATGCGCCTGATCCTCGGCCTGGACCACCCCACCGCCGGAAGCGCCCTGGTCGGCGGCCACCGGTACGCCGAACTCGCCCAGCCGCTGCGGCAGGTGGGCGCCCTGCTGGACGCCCACGCCCTGCACGGCGGCCGCACCGCCGCCGGCCACCTGCGCTGGCTCGCGGCGAGCAACGGCCTGGCGCCGCGCCGGGTGGACGAGGTGCTCGCCCAGGTCGGCCTGACCGACGCCGCCGGACGGCGGATCCGCGGCTTCTCCCTCGGCATGCGCCAGCGCCTCGGGGTGGCCGCCGCGCTGCTCGGCGACCCGCCGGTGCTTCTGCTGGACGAACCGGTCAACGGTCTCGACCCGGAGGGCATCCGCTGGATCCGCACCCTGTTGCGCGAACTGGCCGCCGAGGGCAGGTCGGTGCTGGTGTCGTCCCACCTGATGACCGAAATGGCGCTCACCGCCGACCACTTGGTGGTCATCGGCCGTGGCCGGCTGCTCGCGGACGCCGCCACCGCCGAGTTCATCGACCAGCACGGCCGGACCAGGATCCGCGTCCGGGCCGTCAACTCGGCCAAACTCGCCGCCCTGTTCGGCGGCGACCTGCTCCAGCAGTCGGACGCCGCCGGCAACCTCACCGCGACCGAGGCCGACGACGGCGCCTGGGAGGTGACCGGCGCCGAACCCGAGCAGATCGCCGCGCTCGCCGCCGCACACGGCGTGGTGCTGTACGAGATCGCGGTCCAACAGGACTCGCTGGAGGAGGCGTTCATGCGGATGACCGCCGACAGCGTCGAGTACCGCGCCGAGGCCACCGCATGAACCCCGGCTCGACCCTCCGGCACCACCTGTGCGCCTTCAACGCCGAGCGGATCAAGCTCACCACGCTCCACTCGCTCTGGATCACCCCGCTGCTCGCCTTCGCGCTCACCGTGGGCACCACCACGGCCATCGGTGCGGCCCTCGGCGGCTCGGAGCACAATCTCACCGACGACCCCGGCGTGGGCGTCTTCTACGGGCTCAACTTCGGCCAGGCCGCGCTGGTCTGCTTCGCGGTCCTGCTGATCGGCCAGGAGTTCAACACCCGCATGATCGACGTCTCGCTGACCGCCGTCCCCCGGCGCGGACGGCTGTACGGCGCCAAGCTCACGCTCGGCGCACTGGTCGGCCTCGGCGTCGGCGCGGCGGGCACGGCGGGCGCCTTCGCCGGGTACGCGGCCACCGTCCCCGGCGGCTGGGGCGGCCCCGCCTTCGTCCGCAGCGCCACCGCCGGCGTGCTCTACCCGACGCTGCTGGTGGTGTTCTGCCTCGGGGCGACCGCGCTGCTCGGCAACCTCACCGCCGCCATGGGACTGCTGGTACCGGTCGTCTTCCTGCTCTCGCCGCTGCTCGGCGGCGTGGCCGGGGTGCGGCAGGTATCCCAGTTCCTGCCCGACCGGGCCGGCCAGTACGCACTGCACTACGCCGACGACCCGCAGGTCTCGTACGGGCACTGGACCGGACTGCTGATCATGGCCCTGTGGGCCGGCGCAGCGGCCTACGGCGGCCTGCTCGCCCTGCGGCGCGCCAAGTGACCACGAACGAAGGGAAGATGACAATGAGCGCGGCCCACGCCCTGCGCGCCGAACGGATCAAGTTCACCACCCTGCCCTCCCAGTGGGCCGCCCCGCTGGTCGCCCTGGTCCTGACCGTCGGGGTCACCGCGGCCGTCAGCGCCGCCTCCGACCCCAAGACCGTGGCCCCCGGCACGGACCCGGCCAACGGGATCTACTACGGGCTGCTCTTCGGGCACGTGGCCGTGGCCTGCCTCGGGATCCTGCTGATCGGGCAGGAGTTCAACACCCGCATGATCAGCACCTCGTTCATCGCCGTCCCCCAGCGCGCGCGGCTGTACGGCGCCAAGCTCACGCTCGGCGCCGGGCTGGGCCTGCTGCTCGGGCTGGCGTCGACGGCGGGCTCGTTCCTGGCCGTCGACGCCACCGTCGGACTGGACTGGTCGACCCCCGGCCTGGCCCGCAGCTTCGTGGCCGGCGTGCTCTACCACCCGCTGCTGGTACTGCTCTGCCTCGGACTGACCACGATGCTGGGCAACTTCAGCGCCGCGCTCGGCCTGCTCGGCCCGATGGTGTTCCTCGGCACCACCTGGCTGGCGGCCATCCCCGGCGTCCGCGAGGCCGGCCAGTTCCTGCCCGACCGGGCCGGCCTGTACGCGACGCACACCCGGACCGAGGCCGGCATCCACTACGGCCACTGGACCGGACTGCTGATCATGGCCCTCTGGACGGCTGCTGCCGCCTACGGCGGGCTGCGGGCGATCCGGCGGCACCAGGCTTCCGGTGGGTAGCGCCCGACGGCGGGCGGCGGGCCGGTAACCGATGACAACAAACAGATGACAGCAAACAAGTAACAGCGAACAGATAACAGATTTCGAAATCTGTTATCTGTTATCTGTTCGCTGTCATCTGTCACCCGTCACCCGTCACCCGAGCCAGCCGGGGCGGACCAGGCCGGATTCGTAAGCGAGGACGACCAGTTGGGCGCGGTCGCGGACGCCGAGCTTGACCATGGCGCGGCTGACATGCGTCTTGGCGGTCAGCGGGCTGACCACCAGGCGGCGGGCGATGTCCTCGTTGGAGAGCCCGAGCCCGACCAGGGCAAGCACCTCGCGTTCGCGTTCGGTGAGCATCTCAAGGCCGACCGCCCGCGGCTCCTTCGAGCGGGCGGCGAACTCTCCGATCAGGCGCCGGGTGACACCCGGCGAGAGCAACGCGTCGCCTGCGGCAGCGACCCGGACCGCCCGGAGCAGTTCGGCCGGCTCGGCGTCCTTGACGAGGAACCCTGCCGCGCCGGACCGCAACGCCTCGAAGACGTACTCGTCGAGCTCGAAGGTGGTCAGTACGACCACCCGCACCCCGTCGAGCTCCGGGTCGGCCCCGATCCGCCGGGTGGCCTCCAGACCGTCGAGGCGGGGCATCCGGATGTCCATCAGCACCACGTCGGGACGCAGCTCGACGGCGAGGCACAGGGCTTGCTCGCCGTCGCCGGCCTCGCCGACCACCTCGACGTCGGGCTGGGCGTCGAGCAACGCCCGGAACCCGGCCCGGACCAGCATCTGGTCATCCACCAGCAGCACCCTGATCACCAGTCACCTCTCGTCAGGCGGGCCCGGACTCGGAAGCCCGCGTCGCACGGGCCCGCCTCCAGGGTGCCCCCGAAGGTGGCGACCCGCTCCCGCATCCCGATCAGTCCGGCTCCCGAGCCGCCCGCGTCGCCGCCGCCCACCGGGCCCGGGTCGTCGATCTGCACGGTGAGGCCGTCGGCCGTCCGGGAGAGCAGCACGGTGGCCGTCCGGGCCGCGGAGTGGCGGATCACATTGGTCAGGGCTTCCTGGACGATCCGGAAGGCGGCCCGCTGGACGGCGGTCGGCGCCTCCCCGGGGATGCCCTCGGAACGGACGCTGACGGTCAGGCCTGCCCGGCCGGCCTGGTCGACCAGTTCGTCCAGCCGGTCCAGGCCGGGGGCTGGAGTGCGCGGCGCGGTGGCCCCCGGTCCGCGCAGCGTGCCGAGGACCTGCCGGACCTCGCCCAGGGCCTCCTTGCTGGCGGCCTTGATCGTCGCCAGGGCGCTTCTGGCCTGTTCCGGGCGGGTGTCGATGAGTTCGAGCGCCACCCCGGCCTGGACGTGGATCAACGAGATGCTGTGCGCCAGGATGTCGTGCAGCTCGCGGGCCATCCGCAGCCGCTCCTCGTCGACGCGGCGCCGCTGTGCCTCCTCCGCGGCGGCTCCGGCGGCGGCGAACTGCTCGCGGCGGACCCGGGCCAGTTCCGCACCGGTCGCGATGAGCAGCAGCACCGCCGCGACGCCCAACTCCTGCCAGGCGTTGGCCTGCCAGCTCCTGGCCCGCAGCCAGTCGTACGGAATCGCGTAGCTCATCAGCAGCTGACCGACGTAGAAGGCGCCGCCGCAGGCCCAGGCCGCCCGCCGCTGCCCGCACTGGACCGCGACGAAGAACGCCACACCAAGGCTGACGAAGACCGGGCCGTACGGGTACCCGGCGAACAGGTAGCCGATGGTGACCGCTGTGGTGCCGACCATGACCGCCGCCGGGTGGCGGCGGCGCAGCAGCAGCGCGGCGGGGCCGAGCAGGAGCAGCACGTAGCCGAGGGCGTCGAGCTGGACGCGGTCGGGCTGCCGCTGTCCTGCACCGACCGTGCCCGCCACTTGGAAGCAGGCGACGGCCAGCGACGAGAGCACGGGCAGGCCCGCCCGGCCGGATCGGTTCCACGGCGGCTTCCACGACGGGCGTAACTCGTTCATGCCGGAAGGCTAGTTCGGCGCGCCACACCCGGGCATCAGCTCGCGGGTGCGGGTGCAGCTACTCCCACCGTAGTACCCGACCGGCCCGTGGAGGGGGTGCCGCCGTCCCGACGCCACAGCGTCAGGCTCACCGCGACGAACCAGAGGAAGCCGACGTAACGTCCGACCGGGATCAGCAGCGTGGCCGGCTCGGCGACCAGCGAGAGCAGGGACAACATGCTCGCGGCGGACAGGGCCAGTCCGGACCAGGCCACCCAGGCGGGCAGCGCCCGGCTCACCAGCGCGGTGCGCGACACCTGCCACAGGACCACGCCGAGCGTGCCGATCGCGGGCGCAGCGCCGGTGATGAAGGCGAGGTCCATGAGGGCGCGGGACACCGGCAGGTCCGCGGCGTTGCCCAGCAGCGACAGGACCCAACCCACGCTCGCGGACAGCACCAGCAGGACCCCGGACGCACCGCCCGCCGCCCGGACCACACCCGCCCGCACCGGGGTGCCGTGGCGGCCCACGAACTCTGTGAGCCAGGGGACGAACGCCAGCAGCGCCAGCGCCGAGAGCAGTTGGAACAGGGCTCCCACCTGAAGCGAGCGGTGCAGCGCCGCCGGATCGGCGAGCAGGTACTTGCGCACCACGTCGTCGCTGGAGTACGGGGTGGCGAACGGCCCGGAGGGCGCGGTGATGCCGCTGATGACGAGGCCGGCCACGAAGAGGAGCACGTACAGGATGCCGCTGAGCGCTCCCGCGGACGACCGACGGGGCGAGGTGAAGGACGACAAGGTCGACAGCCTCCAGGCAAGGGACGGGCGCCGGTTGGAAGGCCCACGTCCGGCGCGGTTCAGTTCACCGCACCGGCCGCGCCGGGGCGTCCTCCGGAGGAAGGCTTCCGCCGTACGCCCGCGCAGGTACCGGATCACCGGCCGCCCTCACACGGGCCTGGTGCTTCAGCCGCGGGTCGCGCCAAGGGCTCGGCCGCCGGGAGAGCACTGTCCTTGTTCTGTGTCAGCAACTGGTCTGAGCCCGGCACTTCAGCCTCCGCCCAGCGTCGTACCACCAAAACGCAACGCTACGACAGCGGGAGTATCCCGACGGTCGCCGCTCGGGCGACGACGGCGTGCGGGCGCGGCAACGAGGATTTCTGGGGTCGGCACGGGCGGCGCCACGCCGCCCGCCAGCCGACTGACTGACCGTCAATCGAGAATCCACGGAGCCACACTGATGACCACGCCACTGCCCACCTATCCCGATCTCGCGGGTAAGGCCGCCCTCGTCACCGGAGGTTCCCGGGGCATCGGAGCCGAGACGGCAAAAGCCCTGTCCGCAAACGGTGTCAAGGCAGCCATCGTCGGCCGCGACCGGAGCGCCGTCGACCGGACGGTCGGCGAGATCCGCGCGGCAGGCGGAACGGCGGTCGCGATGACGGCCGACTGCACCGATCCCGCCGACCTCGTACGGCTGCGTGCACAGGCAGAGCAGTCCGTCGGTCCGATCGAAGTGCTCTGCGCGTTCGTCGGCGGAGGCGGCGACCCGGTGCCGATCGAGCAGATGAGCCTGGAGCACTGGCACTCGGTGGTCGACCTGAACCTGACCACCACCTTCCTGGCCGTGCAGACCTTCCTGCCCGGCATGATCGAGCGCGGCGGCGGTTCGATCATCACCATGGCGTCCACCGCCGGGCGGCTTCCCGGCGGTGCCGCCGCCTCCTACGCGGCGGCCAAGGCAGGCGTGCTGATGTTCACCCGCCAGGTCGCACAGGAGGTGGGCCGGCACGGCGTGCGGGTCAACTGCCTCGCTCCGTCCCTCATCATGACGGAGAGCCAGCAGGAGCGCATACCCGCCGAAAAGCTCCCGCTGATCGTCAGGCAGTTCCCGCTCGGCCGCGCAGGAGTGCCCGCCGATGTCGCTCACGCCGCGCTCTTCCTCGCGTCCGAGTCGTCGTCCTGGCTGACCGGCCAGACGATCGACGTGGCCGGCGGGCGCATCATGCTCTGACGCCGGTGGCCGGCCGCAGCCGCAGGCCGGCGACCACGGCGCTCGCCACGAGAGCCTGACGCAGGCCCCCTCCCCCGTCGCCTCCCGAAGGACCCCGTATGACCACCCCCGCCGCGCCCTCCGTGGCAACGCCCCATCAGGGCACCCGGCAGCCCAAGAACTTCCGCCTCTCACCGACTGCCCGCAAGAGCGCGGTGGTCGTGCACATCATCAGCTCGATCAGCTGGCTGGGCCTGATGCTCTGCCTGCTCACACTCGGCGCGACAGGGCTGCTGACGGACAGCGCGGAGACCCTGCGCAGCGCCTACCGGACGATGCCGCTCCTCGGCGACGCGCTGGTCCTCCCGCTGAGCCTGCTCTCCCTGCTGACCGGCCTACTCCTCGCGCTCGGCACCCCCTGGCGCCTGTTCAGGTACCGCTGGGTTGCCGTCAAGTTCTGGCTCACCCTGGCCGCCACCGCCGCCTCGATCTTCGAACTCACCGCCCGGCTGCACGAAGCGGCCCACCTGGTGGACCAGCACCCCACCGGCACCATCGCGGACATGCACCTCGGATTCACCCGCTACAGCCTGGTGATCATCCCGATCGTCGCGCTGTCGGTGTACGTCGCCAACGTCGTGCTCTCCGTCGTCAAACCGTCGGGACGCCGCCATGCCCGGTCACGGCCCAGTGGCGGGTGAGCCAAGGCAGGGCCGAGCTCGCTGGATGCCGCGGTAGAAAGCCATGCCGCGCGGACGTGTCGCTCCAAGCGAACAGCTGACAGATTTCGAAATCTGTCAGCTGTTCGCTGTTATCCGTCTGCCGTCAAACGCCAGACGCCAGCTGTCGGCTCCCGGACGTCAGACCTCAGACCTCAGCAGTCCCCCGCAGCGCCGGGTGGTCCGCGATCACCGTGCAGCTACCCGGCGCGATCTCGGTGAAGCCCGCGTCGCGGACCAGCGGCAGACCGCTGGCAACCAGCGCCTCCCACGTCTCCGCCGGGGCCGTCCGCACCGCGAGCGCGAATCCGGCCTCGGCCCACTCCTTGCGCTGCGCCTCGTCCAGCCGCCACCAGGCCAGCTGGGCGGCGTGGCCGGTCTGCGCCATCGTCTTGCCCGCGCTCATCTCCAGCTCCGGGTTGAGCCACAGCACCGGCAACCCGGGCTCAGGGGCGCCGACCTCGGCGGTCTCCTCCAGGTCCGTCCCGGAGACCTGGAGCTTGGCGAGGTCCTTCGGCCAGCCGTCCAACGGCACCGGCGGGAACACCCGCACCTCGGCCTCCCGTCCGCTCACCGTGATCCCCGGCAGTTCGCCCGCCCGGCGCCACTCCCCGCCCCGGGCCCGCCGGACCACCTTGCGGATCCGGGCGTCCTCCCAGGCCTCGACCCGCTCCGCCCACTCGCCGTCCGCGTCGGTCACCCGCGAGTCGGACAGCAGGGTGAGCACCGCCCGGGCCGAGGTCTCCAGCGCGTCGGTCCGCCCGGGCGGCGTGGCCTTCTCCAGCCGGACGAGCAGCGGCAGCACGTACTGCGGCCGCGCGTCACGGTCCGCCGGGGCCGGGGAGTCGTCGGAAGCGGGAGCGGGAGCAGGGGTGTCGAACGGAGAAGTCACCCGTCCAGCATGCCAGCCCCGCCACTCCGGTGATCACGCGGTGCCGGGGGCCCGTACGCCCCTGCCCCTGCCCCTGCCAACCCCCGCCCCCGCACACCACCGCTCAGCGAAGCCGCTGCCGCAGTTCGTCGACGGCCGACCGGATGCTCGCGCTGTAGGCGTCCTCGGGGAGCGCGTCCAGGCTGCGCACGGCGCGCTCCAGCTGCTCGCGCGCGAGGTCGGGCTCGCCGAGCTTGAGGTGGTCCGAGGCCAGGTTGAGGTGCAGTGAGGGATAGAACGCGCGCACCTGGAGGGCGGACTCGTAAGTCTGGGCGCGCTCGGCGGTCAGCGAGTCGGCGGCGGCCAGCGCCCGCCGGTCCCACTCCAGCTCGTCCTGCGGATCGTCCTGCAGGTCGGCCAGGTAGTGGGCGAGGACGCAGCGGTGGAAGACATCGCCCCGCTCGCCGAGCGCCGCCCAGAGCACCTCGAAGCTGGCCCGCGCCTCGGCCGTCCGCCCGTGCTGGGCGGCCTGGACGCCGTCCAGTCCGAGCGCGATCCGGGTGAACACCTGGTCGTCCCCGCCTGCCGGACCCGCACGCACATCAGACGTATCGGACATGCCCGCAGCCTAGTCGCCCACCCGTCGCGGCGCCCGAAAAGCCTTTCGAACCACCCCAGCCCGGCCCGAAAACCGGACCGGACCAGCCCGGCGGCCGGTCAGCGCCGGTAGCCGCGCTGCGGGTCCCGCGCCTCCGCGTCCTCGTACGTCAGGAACCAGCCCTCCGGGTGCGTGGCCGCCAGCAGCACCTCGGTGCGCTGCTCGGCGCCCAGCTCCGGGTCGCCGTCGTCCGGTCCGTAGACGCCGAACAGTTCGTCGTGGCAGCCGTCCCAGTCGTAGTCGTACAGGTCGGCCGGCAGGTCGCCCATCATGTCGGCCACCGACTCGGGCTGCGCGCCGAGCAGGGCCCGGGCGTCCACCAGGGCCATCCGCAGCCCGATGTCCTCGGCCAGACAGCGCGGCAGCGGCCATTCACCGAGCGCGAGGTCGTCGGCCAGGTCGTCGAGGGCCCGGGCCATGGCGCGGCGCCAGTTCCGGTGCAGCCGCCAGGTGCGCTGGGGCAGGCGGGCGTAGAGCGACCAGTCGGCGTCCTCGCCGTCGACGACCGGGTCGTCACCGTGCTCGTCGAAGTCGTCGTAGGCGGCGTCGGCCAGGCCGATCAGCTGGGCGTGCAGGAGGCAGGCGGTGCGCGGGGTGAGGGTCCAGTCCGCGCCGGCGCCGCCGTCCTCGTCCTCGTCGCCCTCCAGCGGGAACAGCTCGGCGAAGTCCGGCGCGAAGTCCTCGGTGACGCTGATCTCCAGCGTGCCGCCGATCGCCTCGACCCCGGGGATCGCGGCCACCAGCCGGTCCGGGTGCAGCAGTGCGCCGAGCGCCGCGTTGGCGTCCTCGGAGACCTCGCGCAGCAGCTCACGGCGCTGGCCGGCCGGGTCGATGCCCTCGAACACCAGCTCCTCGACGGCCCTGATCGCGGCGGCGCGCAGCGCCGGCCAGTCGGTGATCCGCAGGCCCAGCACCACCGTCGCCTCGATCTCCTGCGCGCCGGAGTCCTCCGCCGCGCCCGGCCCCTGTGGATGATCGCTTCGCTCGCCCATGGGGCTACGGTACGGCCTTTCGGCCGCCCGATCACCGGTCTGAACCAGCTTCTGGACCCCTTCTCGGCCATCGCCCGGCCCCGCCTCGATCACTCGGACGTACGACAGGGCAGGATGGGCCCATGGCTGACATCAACGAGTACGGCGGCGGGCAGGGCCCGAACGCCGACGTCCTGGTCGTAACCACCAACGACATCCCCGGCTTCCGGGTCGATCATGTGATCGGCGAGGTCTTCGGGCTGACCGTGCGCAGCCGCCACATCGGCAGCCAGATCGGCGCCGGACTGAAGTCGCTGATCGGCGGCGAGCTGCGGGGCCTGACGAAGACCCTGGTCGAGAGCCGCAACGAGGCGATGCAGCGGCTGATCGAGCAGACCAAGGCGCGCGGCGGAAACGCGGTGCTGATGATGCGCTTCGACGTGACGGAGGCGGCGGACGTCGGCACCGAGGTCTGTGCCTACGGCACGGCCGCGGTGATCTCCCCGGCCGCCTGACCCGGCGGGCGCCCGAGCTGACCCGTCGCCCGCGCGGGGCGCCACGCGGCGGGACCGCAAGCACCCGCAGACGCGGGAACACCCGCCGCACCCCCGATGTTTCACCGGCGTGACTGTTTACGGTGCAACCAATGGCGGGCAGCGGCACGCGGACGCCCTGGTAGTGGACATCGAGGTGGTGGACGGCCTCGCGGTGGACGTCCTGGTAGTGGGCGCCGGACAGGCCGGACTGTCCGCCGCCTACCACCTCAGCCGCCGCGGCTTCGCCCCCTACCGGGCGGACGCCGACGGCGGCTTCGTCGTGCTCGACGCCAACCCCGCGCCGGGCGGCGCCTGGGCACACCGCTCACCGTCCCTGCGGATGGCCACCGTGCACGGTTTCCATGACCTCCCGGACGCCGAACTCCCCGCGCCCGACCCCGAGGCCCCGGCGCGCGAGGTCGTGCCGGGGTACTTCGCAGCGTACGAGGCCCGGCACGCGCTCCCGGTCGTACGCCCCGTCGCGGTTCGCGCGGTGCGCGCCGAGTCGGACCGCCCGGACTCCCGGCTGCTGGTCGAGACCGACCACGGCACCTGGTCCACCCGCGCGCTGATCAACGCCACCGGCACCTGGACCCGCCCCTTCCTGCCCCACTACCCGGGCCACTTCGCCGGTCGCCAACTGCACTACGCCGACTACCGCGGCCCCGGGGAGTTCGCCGGCCGGCGCGTCCTGGTGGTGGGCGGGGGCGCTTCGGCGATCCAGGTGCTGTCCGAGGTGGCGGCGGTCGGCGAGACGGTCTGGGTCACCCGGACCCCGCCCGTCTACCACGAGGGGCCGTTCACCCCCGAGTACGGGCGCACGGTGGTCGCCAAGGTCGAGGAACGGGTCCGGCAGGGCCTGCCGGTGCGCAGCGTGGTGAGCGTCACCGGGCTCGGCCCGTCGGTCGCCTACCGGCGTGCCGAGGAGCTGGGCGCGCTGCACCGCCGCCCGATGTTCGACCGGCTCACCGAGCACGGCGTCGCCTGGGGGGAGGAGGAGCTGACGGTGGACGCGATCGTGTGGGCCACCGGCTTCCGCCCGGAGGTCGGCCACCTGGCCCCGCTCGGGCTGCGCTCCCCCGGCGGCGGCATCGCGCTCACCGGCACCCGCGCCACCGCCGACCCGCGCGTCCACCTGGTCGGCTACGGCCCGTCCGCCAGCACCATCGGCGCCAACCGGGCCGGTCGCGCCGCCGTCAGCGACCTCGTCCACCTGCTCGGCGATCCGGCCAGGCTGCCCGCCCCGGCCGTGGTCTGAAGCAGTCAGGAGGGGAAGCAGGAGGAGAAGGGTGCGGCGGCCGGCCGCTCAGCGGTCGTAGTCGACCGTCACCCGGTCGGTGAGCGGGCGGGCCTGGCAGGTGAGGACGTAGCCGGCAGCCAGCTCCTTCTCCTCCAGCGCGAAGTTGCGGCGCATCTCGACCTCGCCCTCGGTGACCAGCGCGCGGCAGGTGCCGCAGACCCCGCCCTTGCAGGCGAACGGCAGGTCGGGGCGGGAACGCTGGGCGCCGTCCAGGATCGAGCGGTCGCACGGCAGGGAGAGCGTGCTGCCGCGCCCGTCCAGGACGACGGTGACCTCGCTGTGCGGGCCGTCGGCCACTCCCGCCGCGCCGTCCCGGTCCTCCGGGCGCTCGGACACCGGCTCGTCCTCGGCGTGGAACAGTTCCTGGTGCACGCGCTCGCCCGGCACGCCCAGCCCGGCGAGCAACTCCTTCGCCCCGACGACCATCCCGAACGGGCCGCACAGCCACCAGTGCCCGACGCTCCCGGCATCCACCAGCGCCGCCAGCAGCGCCCGCACCCGCTCCGGGTCCAGCCGCCCGCTAAGCAGTTCCGCGTCACGGGTCTCCCGGGACAGGACGTGGACCAGCTGGAAGCGGCCGAGGTAGCGGTCCTTCAGGTCGGCCAGCTCGTCCGCGAACATCACGGTGTCGCTGCGCCGGTTGCCGTACAGCAGGGTGACGGTGGAGCTGCGGTCGGCGGCCAGGACGGACGCGGCGATCGACAGCATCGGGGTGATGCCGGAACCGGCCGCGAGCAGCACGTGCTCGGCCGGAACGCCGAGGTCGGGGGTGAACAGGCCCGACGGCGTCAGCACGTCCACCTCCTCGCCCGGCCCCGCGTCCCGCACCAGCCACCGGGAGAACAGCCCGCCGGGCACCTCCCGGACGGCGATCCGCAGCGGCCCGCCGACGGGGGCGCAGATCGAGTACGAGCGGCGCTCGTCGACGCCGTCCACCACCTTGCGCAGCGTCAGGGTCTGCCCCGGCCGGAAGGCGAAGTCCGCCGCGAGCCCGTCCGGTACCGCGAAGGTCACCGCCACGGCGTCGTCGCAGAGCCGCTCGACCCGCTCGATCCGCAGCCGGTGGAAGGTCGGGCGGCGGGCGGGGCGCACCGTGGAGACTGCGGCCTCAGCGGGGACGTCGGCGGGGGCGTCGGCGTCGGCCGGGGAGGCGGCGTGCGAAGCGGCGGGCATTCAGATCTCCTTGACGCGTTCGAACGGCTCCCGGCAGGCGCGGCAGCGCCAGAGCGCCTTGCAGGCGGTGGAACCGAAGCGGGACAGCTCCTCCGTGTCCACGCCGCCGCAGCGCGGGCAGGGCACGGGAGCGGCTGCGGCTGCGGCTGCGGCTGCGGCTGCGGCAGTGCCGGCCAGAGCGGCGGCGGGGGCGGTGGTGCGGGTGGGACCGAGCACGAGCGGGACCGCGCCGGCCACGCCGGCGGCGGAGGTCGGCCGCGGCGGGGCGATGCCCGCCTCGGCGAGTTTGCGGCGGCCCTCGGCCGTGATCAGATCGGTCGACCACGGCGGATCCAACCGCAGCCGGACCCGGACGTCCCGGTACCCGGCCGCGCGCAGCCGCCGGTCCACGTCGGCGGCCATCTCGGCCACGGCGGGGCAGCCCGAGTAGGTCGGGGTCAGCCAGGCGGTCACCGCGCCGTCGTCCACCTCCACCTCGGCCAGCACGCCCAGGTCGGCCAGGGTCAGCATGGGCAGCTCCGGGTCCGGCACGGCCGCCGCGACCTCCCAGGCCGTCCCGCGCTCCGTCACCGCCGCGCTCACCACGTCGCCCCCGGGTGCGCGCGGGCCAGCACCTGGAATTCGGCGAGCAGCGGGCCGAGCGCCTCGGTGTGCACGCCGTCCCGGCCGGCCCGGCCGAGCACGGTGGCCAGCGGCTGCCCGTCCGGTACGGTCAGCCCGGCCTCGGCGAGCACGGCGCCGAGCGAGCGCAGCACCGGTTCGCGCAGCGCCGCCGGATCGGCGCCCGTCCGCAGCTCCACCGGGTGGGCCGTGAACAGTTCCTCCAGCAGCGGCCAGAGCGCGTCCAGCCCGGCCTGCATCCGCGCCGAGGAGTACGGCGTGCCGTCACCGAGCCGAAGCGTCCAGGCGGTGGCGTACTCGCGGTGGTACGCCAGCTCCTTGACGCCCCGGGCGGCGACCGCCGCCAGCACCGGGTCCGGGTGCGCGCTCAACGCCTCGTACAGCGCGCACCGCGCGGTGGCGAACAGCAGCAGCCGGGCGACCGAGTGGGCGAAGTCGCCGTTCGGGACCTCGACCAACCGGACGTTGCGGAACTCGTGGTCCTCCCGCCAGTACGCCAGGTCGTCCTCGGTGCGGCCGGAGCCGTCCGCCTGGCCGGCCCGGGTGAGCAGCAGGCGGGCCTGGCCGAGCAGATCGAGGCCCAGGTTGGCGAGCGCGACCTCCTCCTCCAGCTCAGGCGCCCGGGTGCACCACTCGATCAGGCGCTGGGAGAGGATCAGGGCGTCGTCGCCGAGCATCAGGCAGTAGGCGGCGAGGTCCGCGCCGTCCACCCCGGCGGGCACGGCGGTGTCCACGCCGAGCAGCGGGTCGGCGAAGCCCGTCCCGTACGCCCAGCGGCCCTCGCCCTCGGGGCCGGGCGCGGCTTCGGCGAGGCCGAGGTAGACGTGGTCGTCGGGGTCGGCGCCGGCGCCGGCCTGCGTGCTGTGGTCCTGCATGGCGGTTCCCCCGTCAGATGTGCGGGACATCCTCGGGGATGTCGTAGAAGGTCGGGTGGCGGTAGACCTTGTCCCCGCTGGGCTCGAAGAACGGGTCGCGCTCGTCCGGGGTGGAGGCGGTGATCGCGTCCGAGCGGACCACCCAGAGGCTGACGCCCTCGTTGCGGCGGGTGTAGAGGTCGCGGGCGGCGAGCAGGGCCATCCGGTCGTCGGCCGCGTGCAGCGAACCGACGTGGACGTGGTTCAGCCCGCGTCGGGGGCGCACGAACACCTCGTACAGCGGCCAGCCGGCCTTGGACTCGGTCACTTTCCGTTCTCCTGTTCCGTGGGCTCGCCCGTACGCCCGGGCTGCCCGGGTCCGGCGGACTGTTCGGCTCCGTTCTGTCCGGCTCCGGGCAGCGCGGGTTCGGGCAGCACGGGTTCGGCGGACTGTTCGGCGCGGCGCTTGGCCGCGTAGGCGACGGCCGCCTCACGGACCCAGGCGCCGTCCTCGTGCGCCGTCCGGCGGCGTTCGACCCGCTGGGTGTTGCACGGGCCCTGGCCGTGGATGACCCTGGTCAGCTCGGACCAGTCCGGCTCGCCGAAGTCCCAGCCGCCGCGTTCCTCGTTCCAGCGCAGCTCGGGGTCCGGGAGCGTGACGCCCAGGTGCTCGGCCTGCGGGACGGTCATGTCGACGAAGCGCTGACGCAGCTCGTCGTTGGTGTGCCGCTTGATCCGCCAGGCCATCGAGCGGGCGGTGTTCGGCGAGTCGGCGTCCGGGGGCCCGAACATCATCAGAGACGGCCACCACCAGCGGTCCACCGCGTCCTGGACCATCCGGCGCTGCGCCTCGGTACCACGCATCAGTGTCATCAGCAGCTCATAGCCCTGACGCTGGTGGAACGACTCCTCCTTGCAGATCCGCACCATGGCGCGGGCGTACGGGCCGTAGCTGCAGCGGCAGAGCGGGACCTGGTTGCAGATCGCGGCGCCGTCAACCAGCCAGCCGATCACGCCGACGTCGGCGAAGGTGAGGGTCGGGTAGTTGAAGATCGAGGAGTACTTCTGTCGGCCGGAGATCAGCTTCTCGGTGAGCTCGGCGCGGTCGACACCCAGGGTCTCGGCAGCGGCGTAGAGGTAGAGGCCGTGGCCGGCCTCGTCCTGGGCCTTGGCGAGCAGGATCGCCTTGCGGCGCAGCGAGGGGGCGCGGGTGAGCCAGTTCCCCTCGGGCTGCATGCCGATGATCTCGGAGTGCGCGTGCTGGGCGATCTGGCGGACCAACGTGGCCCGGTAGGCATCGGGCATCCAGTCCCTGGGCTCGATCCGCTGCTCGGCGGCGACGACCGCCTCGAACCGGTCCTCCTGCGCCTGCGCGGGGACCGCCTCGGCCACCTCTGCTGTCACCACGATCACCTCTCGTGTCCCGCGCCGGCACCCACGGCGCCAACCGACTGACCGTTCGGTCGGTACCATTCTGCGCGGCGAGACGGAGGGATGGCAAGGGATGTGGGCGAGGGGCGGGGTTTCGGGCGGTGAGCAGTGGGCGCAGGCGGCGGGCGGCGGGCGGCGGGCGGGCGACAAACAGATAACAGCTAACAGATTTCATTATCTGTTAGCTGTTATCTGTTAGCTGTTACTTGTCACCCGTCTTCTGTTCTCTGCTTTCTACTCTCTGCTCTCTGCTCGCCGATAGCCCCCGGCCGTCGGCGGCCCGCTCAACCCTCCGTGCGGTCGCGCAGCCTCGGCAGCGGTACGGCGAGGAGCGCGGCCAGCAGGGCGATCCGGGGTGCCAGCTGGTCGAGCCGGATGTGCTCGTGCCGGGCGTGAGCGCCGGCACCGACCGCGCCGAAGCCGTCCAGCGTCGGCAGCCCGCGCGAGCCCGGCAGATTGGTGTCCCCCGCGCCGCCCGCCGGACCACCGTCCAGCTGCTGCCCGAGCACCGCCGCGAGTGAACGAACGTGCCGCAGCAGCGGGTTGCCGGTGCGCTCGGGCCACGCCGGACGGCTGGACAACACCTCGGTCCGGACCCTGGCCCCCGGGCGCAGCGCGGTGAGCCGAGCCAGGTTGTCGAGCGTACGGCGCTGTGCCTCGGCGGTGGAGAACCGCAGGCCGAGCTCGGCCTCGGCCCGGCCCGCGACCACGTTGGCCCGCGAACCCCCGCTGATCCGACCGGCGTTGAGCTCCGTCCCCGGCTGTCCCGCGAGGCCGCGGACGACGACGAGCTGGTCGACGAGTTCGTCGACCGCCGACACCCCGTCGTGGGCGTCGTTGCCCGCGTGGGCCTCACGCCCGGTGACGGTGAGCCGGACCCGGGTGCTGCCGCGCCGGGCCGTCTTCAACCGGCCGTCGGGGTGCGGAGGTTCGAGCCCTAGGACCGCGGCCGCGCCGCGCAACTGGCGCTCGACCAGGCGCCGTCCGTCCGGACTGCCGACCTCCTCGTCGGAGACGACGACCAGCCGGACGGCGCGGTGCGGCCGCTGCCCGAGGTCGGCGAGCAGGGCGAACGCGCCTTCCAGGATGGCGAGTCCGCCCTTCATGTCGACGACGCCGGGGCCGCTGAGCAGACCGTCCTGCTCGGTGACCGGCCAGTCGGCGAGGGTGCCGACCGGCCAGACGGTGTCGTGGTGGCCGACGATCAACAGGTGCGGCAGGGTCTCGTCCTGCCCCTCCCAATCCAGGACGAGGTGGTCGCCGGCCGGCCCGGGCTCGCGTCGCGCGGTGGCACCGGTGGCACTGAACCCGGCGCTCAACTCCTCGGCGAGAGCGTCGAGTCTGGGTACGTCTCCGCTGGGTGACTCGATCCGGGCCAGGTCCGTGCACCGGCGCCGGACGGCCCCGGCCAGCGTACGGGCGCGAGTACTGAGGGCCTGCGGCAGGCCGGGGAGCGCGGCGGTCGCAGCAGCGGTGGCCGAGGCTGTGACGGTGGCCGTGGCTGTGGCTGTGGCCGTGGCCATGGCCATGGCCGTGGCATGAGCGGTGGTGGTAGCGCTGGTGGTAGCGGTAGCGGTGAGGGCCTCACCGTCAGCAGCGGCCGGGAGGTCGACGGGGGCGCGGTCCGAGGCAGGGGCGGGCGCGGGGGCGGAGTCACCGTCGGGGGCGGCGGCGGCACTCGGCGCGGCGGGCGACCCGACGATCTGGGGACTCAACGTTCGCCTCCGCGGCCGCTGCCGGTATTCAGCGGCCGGACCGGCCGGCCACCCCAACCCGGCTGCCAGGCCCGGCTGGACCGCGCCGATCGACCGGGATGGTGCCCGGCCCTTCGGAACGGACCGTCTGGCCCAAGTGCGGTGGAACGGCTGGGCGGCGTGCTTGGCATTACGTCCTCCTCGCTCGATCCGGTGGCCCCGGTCCGCCCGGGGCCCCGTGGACGGCGGCTTCCTGACGGCGGGCGCAACGGGCCGGACCGCCGCAGGGAAGCCGAGATGTGAGCCTAGAAGAACCGTTCGGCTTCCTGCGAGGTGGCCCTGCTCCCAGCGTGCCGGGACCGGGCCCTCAACCTCGGACACCCGTCGGAGAACAGCGGCGGGCGCGCGGCGCGCGGGCCTGGATCGGCGCGCGGGCGCGGTCGCCGGATCGCGCCCATCTCCACCATGGACCCGCCGCCCGGGTTCGGCAGCGCAAACCGCCAAGGCGCGGGATTTCCACGCCGGATGGGTGACAACGGCTCAGCGCGCGGTACGAACCGGGAGCACGCGACCGGCTCAGGGGGAGCCCGGTCCGACGCCCCGGGAACACTCGCGTGAACACCGGACGACATGACGCCCCACCCGCCACCGTGCGCACCACCGGGCGTCGGGCATCGGCAGGACCAGCGACCACACGAGCCACGACGGCACCGCCCTGCACTGCCCCGCACCGCCCGGCACCAACTGCAGGGCACCGACTCAGGGCACCGACTCAGGGCACCGCTGGCAGGCTCCGACTCAGGCGCCGTCCTCGACCAGCCCGGCATCGCGCGCGAGCAGCGCGGCCTGGACCCGGTTGCCGACGCCCAGCCCGGTCAGGATCCGGCTGACGTGCGCCTTCACGGTGCTCTCGCGCATCCCGAGGACGCCCGCGATCTCCGCGTTGGAGAGCCCGTCGGCGAGTTCGCGCAGCACGTCCGTCTCGCGCGGCGTCAGCCCGGCGACCCGATTGCGGGCGGCGACCGACCGGGGCGCACCGGTGCGGTGGTAGCGGTCGATCAGGCGCCGCGCGGCCGCCGGGTGCAGCATCCCCTGGCCGGCGGCGACGACGTGGACGGCCCGGGCGATCTCGGCGGGCGGGGTGTCCTTGAGCAGGAAGCCGTCGGCCCCGGCGGCGAGCGCCTGGTACACGTACTCGTCGAGGTCGAAGGTGGTGAGCGCGATCACGCGCGGGGCGTCGGGCAGTTCGCGCAGGCGCCTGGTGGCGGCGATGCCGTCGAGCCGGGGCATCCGGATGTCCATGAGCGCCACGTCGATCCGCTGGCTGCGGGCGAGTTCGACGGCCTGCAGTCCGTCGGTGGCCTCGGCGACCACGGTGAGGGCCGGGTCCTGGGCGAGCAGGTCGACGAGACCGAGCCGCACCAGCGCGTCGTCGTCGACCACCATCGTGCGGATCATGCGTCGTCCTTCGGCTTCGGGGTCGGGGTCGGGGAGGGAGCAGGAGTCGGGGAAGGCCCGGATCCGGGGTCGCGTCCCGGTCCTGGGCCCGGCCTTGGGACGGGCCCAGGACCGGGTTTTGGCGCAGGTTCTGGCACGGTCTGCGGCGGGCGCTCCGGTGCGGGCAGGCGGGCCGCGAGCCGGAAGCCGCCACCGCCGTCCGATCCCGCGTCGAGGTGGCCGCCGAGCGCGTCGACCCGTTCGGTGAGCCCCACCAGACCGTACCCGCCGCTGGTGCCCGGCCCGTTCGGCGACGCCTCCCCTGGGCCGTTGCGGACCTCGACGGTGGTGGCCGGGGCGCCGTAACGGACCCGGACGGTGACGGGCGCGGCGTGCGCGTACTTGCGGGCGTTGGTCAGTGCCTCCTGGACCAGGCGGTGCACGGCCAGCCGGTGGGTGGTGGGGACGGTCTCCGGGTCGCCGGCGAGGGCCAGTTCGACCTGCTGCCCGGCCGAGGTGGCCTCGCCGACGAGTTCGGTGAGATCGCGCAGCGCGGGCGCCGGGACGCGCTCCTCCCGGGGCGGTACGGCCGGCACCTCCTCGGCGACCGGTGCTGTCGGCGGGTCGGCCCGCAGGGCGCCGAGGACGTCGCGCAGGTCGTCGAGCGAGTGGGCGGCGGTGGTGCGCAGCAGTTCGAGGCGGTGGGTGAGCCGGTCCGGGTCGGCGGCGACGGTGCCGGCGAGGGCCTGGTCGCGCAGCACCCCGGCGTGCAGCACCAGCAGGCTGAGACGGTGGGCGAGCACGTCGTGCATCTCCCGGGCGATCCGGGCCCGTTCGGCGGCCCGGGCCCGTTCGGCGCGCAACTCGCGCTCCCGGCGCAGCATGTCCACCTGCTCGTGCAGGGTGCGGATCAGCACCCGGCGGCCGTGCAGCCACAGGCCGACGGACAAGGTCGCCGCCTGGACGAGGAGTTGGGATCCGGTGGTGCCCGCCCAGCCGACCAGCGAGTCGGCTCGGGTCGCGCTCACCACCGCGATGAGGGCGCCGCCGGCCGCCGCCGGGCCGGTCCGGCCGAGGGAGGCGAGGTAGTAGACGCTGAACAGTCCGGGAAAGGCGCGGTTGAACAGGCCACCGGTGAGCACCGGCAGGACGGCGGACGCCATCGGGTAGCGACGGGCGAACAGCAGGGAGATCGGGGCGAGAGCGGCCACGACCGTCCGGGGCAGCCGCAACGGCTCGTCGGCGTGGACCCACTGGGAGAGGCCCTCCTCGGCGGTGAGCGCGAGGATGCCGAGCAGCAGCAGGGTGTCGCTCCACAACCGGCGGTCCGGGCCGTACCAGCCCAGCAGGCCTGTGCGCATCGGGCCGCTCCCGTCCTCTCGCATCGGGCTCCCTCCGCGCTCTCTCCGTCCGTCCGTCGCCCGTTCCTCCGTCCGTCCGGCTCGATTTGATTCGATGCTACGGGCGGGCGGCGGGCGGGTGCCCCCTTCTCCCAGGTACCCGCACCCTCGACTTTCGTCGGGGGTACGCGTCGCTCGTCGGCCGATTCGGGGTGCGGCGGGGCTGCCTAGCGTCGACGGCATGACCACCGAGCAGCTCCGCCCCCGCCCCCGCCCCCACCTCGACTCCCTTGCCCCGAAGCGCAGTTCACGTTCCGCCGGGGACCACCTGCTGTTCCTCGCCGAGGCCCTGCGCACCTTCCACGACACCGGCGCGCTGGCACCGAGCGGCGAGGACCTGGTGAACGCTCTGGTGGTTCCGGTCACCAGCCGCCCGAATCGGCCGATCTCGGTGCTGGAAGTCGGCGCCGGGACAGGCGTGGTGACCCGCCGGCTGGCCCAAGCACTGCTCCCGGGCGACCGGTTGCACGTCGTCGAGGCGAACCCGCGCTTCGCCGACCGGCTGCGGGAGGACCCGGTGCTGGCCGCACGACGCCCGGGCGTCGCCCTGCGGCTGTCGGCCTGCCGGGTGGAGGAACTGCCCCAGGACAAGACCAGCGAGACCAGCGAGACGAACCAGACGGGCCGAGCGGGCGGGGCCGGCGAGACGGACGACCGGTACGACGTGATCGTGTCGGGCCTGCCGTTCACCAACTTCGAGCCGGCCCAGGTACGCCACCTCCTCGACCTCTACCTGCGGCTGCTGCTGCCCGGGGGCGAGCTGACGTACTTCGGCTACCTCGGCACGACGACGGCTCGCACCCTGTCCTCGGGGCCCCGGCAGAGCGCCCGCCACCGGGCAGTGGTGCGACTGCTGCGGCGGTTCGAGGCGGCGTACGGGCTGGGCGAGCGAACGGTGTGGCGCAACCTGCCGCCGGCCCGCGCCTACCTGCTCCGGGCACCGGGCGGACGGGAGGACTGGGGTCTGACCTCGCCCCCAGAGCCCCCGGCAGGCGAGGCCACAGCCGACGAGGCGCCCTCGCGTACGAGAACCGCAGCCGGACGGCCGATCGAGTCGGCAGGTGACAGATAACAGGTGACAGCTTTCAGATAACAGATAACAGACGACAGCGAACAGATTTTGAAATCTGTTCGCCGTCGTGCCATAGTGGACTCCGGGTCACCCCACCCATCGCCACACCCACCCCTGGAGTCCCCGTGGCCACGACCTCCCGCCCCACACAGCGCACCCTCGGCACCTCCGGACCGGTCACCTCCACCCTCGGCCTCGGCTGCATGGGCATGTCCGACCTGTACGGCCCGGCCGACGAGGCCGAGAGCATCGCCACCATCCACGCCGCGATCGACGCCGGGGTCACCCTGCTCGACACCGGCGACTTCTACGGCATGGGCCACAACGAGCTGCTGATCCACGAGGCCCTGCGCGGCCGCGCCCGCGAGAGCGTGCAGATCAGCGTGAAGTTCGGCGCCCAGCGCGGCCCGGACGGCCAGTGGCTCGGTTACAACGCGAGCCCCGCCGCCACCAAGACCGCCCTCGCCTACACGCTGCGCCGCCTGCGCACCGACCACATCGACGTCTACCGCCCCGCCCGCCTGGACCCGAGCGTCCCGATCGAGGAGACCGTCGGCGCCATCGCGGACCTGGTGAAGGCCGGCTACGTCCGCCACATCGGCCTGTCGGAGGTCGGCGCCGACACCCTGCGCCGCGCCGCCGCCGTCCACCCGATCAGCGACCTGCAGATCGAGTACTCGCTGATCTCCCGCTCGATCGAGGACGCCATCCTCCCCACCGCCCGCGAGCTCGGCATCGGCGTCACCGCCTACGGCGTGCTCTCGCGCGGTCTGCTCAGCGGCCACTGGGACCAGGGCCGCGCCCTGGCCGGCACCGACTTCCGTGGCCACAGCCCGCGTTTCCAGGGCGACAACCTGGCCCACAACCTCGCGCTCGTCGAGGCGCTGCGCGCGGTGGCCGCCGCGAAGGGGGCGAGCGTCGCCCAGGTCGCCATCGCCTGGGTCGCCTCGCGCGGGGAGGACGTCGTTCCGCTGGTCGGCGCCCGCCGCCGCGACCGGCTCACCGAGGCACTGGGCGCGCTGGACGTCACCCTCACCGCGGCCGACCTCGCGGCCATCGAGGCGGCCGTCCCCGCCGGCTCCGCAGCGGGCGACCGCTACGCTGCCGCCCAGATGGCACACCTGGACAGCGAACACTGACCAACCGGAACCGGCCCGACGGCCGGGGACGGCAGCAGCACCCTCGACCGCACGACCCTAAGGACGGACCTCCCCGTGACCACGGACACCACACTCACCGCCGAGCAGATCCTGATCGCGGCGGAGGACGTCCTCCGGCGGTTCGGCCCGGCCAAGGCCACCGTCGTGGACGTCGCCCGGATCCTCGGCGTCAGCCACAGCAGCGTCTACCGCCACTTCCCGAGCAAGGCCGCGCTGCGCGAGGCGGTCACCCAGCGCTGGCTCGACCAGGCGCACCACCAGCTCGCCTTCATCTCGACCGAGCCCGGCTCGGCCGTCGAGCAGCTGCACCGCTGGCTGGTGACGCTGTTCGCGGCCAAGCGGAAGAAGGCGCTGGACGACCCGGAGCTGTTCGCCACCTACATGGTGCTGGTCGAGGAGAACAGCGGCATCGTCGAGACGCACATCGACACCCTGGTCACCCAGATCGCCCAGATCGTCCAGGACGGCATGGAGAGGAAGGAGTTCAAGCTCGCCCACATCCTCTCCACGGCCCGCGCCGTCTTCGACGCCACCAGCCCCTTCCACGACCCGGCGTACGCGTCCTCGTGGTCCGAGCCGACCATCGAGGACCGTTTCGAGGCCCTCTGGAAGCTCATCCTCGGCGGCCTGCTCGCCAAGTGACGGACCTCCGACGCCCGGGCGCCCCTGACCCGGGCACCGACGGCCGGGCCCGCCGACACCGGAGCGAAACCCGGTCGCCGGCGGGCCCGGCCGTCCGGCAGACTGCCGCGCACGGTTGATCTCACCTGGAGGACGACATGCGTCCGGCCCATCCGACCCCTCCGCCCCGCCCGACCCGTCCGGCCCTGGACAGTCTGCAAGGGCTCGCCCTCGGCGACGCCTTCGGCGACCGCTGGTTCTCGGCCCCGCTCGACGAGGCGCCCGCCGCGCTGGCCGCCCGCCGGCTCCGCCCGGCGCCCTGGCACTGGACCGACGACACCGCGATGGCGCTGGTCCTCGTCCGCCACCTGGCCTCCTGGGGCGAGGTCCGGCAGGATGCGCTGGCCGGCGAGTTCGCCGAGGAGTACGCCCGTGAGTACGGGCGCAAGTACGGCCCGTCGATGCACCGGGTGCTACGTGAGATCGGCGCCGGCGGGGACTGGCGCGCCATCACCTCGCGCCAGTTCGAGGGTCAGGGCTCGTACGGGAACGGCGCCGCGATGCGGGTCGCCCCACTGGGCGCCTGGTTCGCGGACGACCTGGACGCCGTCGCCCGGCAGGCCGAACTCCAGGCGCTCGCCACGCACTTCCACCCGGAGGCGGTCGCGGGCGCGGTGGCGGTCGCCCTCGCCACGGCACTCGCCGTCCGCAGCCGGGGCCAAACCCCGCCCGGCCGTACCGAGTTGCTGACCGAGGTGGCCGGTCGCCTGCCCGACAGCGAGGTGCGCTCCGGTCTGCGGATCGCCGCCCGGCTGCCCGGACACACGAGCGTCCGACAGGCCGCCAACGTGCTCGGCTCCGGGTTCATGATCTCCGCCCCGGACACCGTCCCGTTCGCCCTCTGGTCCGCCGCCGGGCACCTGGACTCACTGCCCGAGGTGATCTGGCACGCCCTGGAGGGCTGGGGCGACATGGACACCACCTGCGCGATCGCCGCCGGAGTGGTCGCCGCCCGCACCGGCCTCGCCGAGGTGCCGACCGCCTGGCTGGCCGCCCGCGAGGACCTGCCGGAGTGGGTCACGGAGGCGTCGGCACCGACGCGCTGAGCCGAGCCGGCCGCCCCATGGGCCTGGCCGGCTCGGCTGCGCGACACCGTGTCCGCGTCGGCGCGGGGCCGGTTCCCGGCGCCCGGGCTAGCGTCGGGAACTGCCGAACACCAGCCGGTAGATGATCAGCAGCACCAGGGCGCCGCCGATCGCCGACACCCAGGTCGCCATGTCGAAGAAGTGCGCCGTCACCGACCTGTGCAGGAAGTGCGAGGCGATCCAACCGCCGACGAAGGAACCGGCGATACCGATCAGGGTTGTCACGATCATGCCGCCCGGGTCCTTTCCCGGCAGCAACAGCTTGGCCAGTGCCCCCGCCAGCAGGCCAAGCACGATCCACGCGACGATGCTCATCTGTCCCTCCCGTCCACGGCGCGACGGCCCCGTTCCGCCGCTCTGCCAGGAAGGACGCCGCCCACCACCGCCCGGTTCCGGCGCCGCGGGAGCACCGGCCCGAACCGGCCACCCCGGACCGGCCGCTCCGGGCGAGGCACCCTCCCGGCGGGGCGCCCGAGCCGGGATACTGCGGCCATGCGCATCCTGATCGCCACCGCCGGATCCCGGGGCGACGTGGCCCCGTTCACCGGGCTCGGCGCCCGCCTCCAGGCGGCCGGCCATCAGGTGGCCGTCGCAACCCACGCCACTTTCGCCGCCTCGGTGCGGACCGCAGGGCTGGAGTTCCGCCCGCTGCCGGTCGACCCGCGCGCCGAACTCGCCTCCGCCGAGGGGCGGCGCCTGCTCCAGGCCGGCACCGGACCGCTAGCCGTCATACAACTGCTGCAGCTGGGGCGGAAGTTCATGCCGGAGCTCGCCGACGGCATCGCCGACGCCACGGCACTCGGCACCGACCTGCTGCTCACCACCAGCACCACCAGCCCGCTCGGCCAGGTCGCCGCCGAGGCCACAGGCATTCCCAGCATCGGCCTGCACCTCCAACCGCTCTCCCCCACGCGGGAGTTCGCGCCCGCCGTCACCGGCGCCCGCTCACTCGGCCGCCCGGGCAACCTGCTCGCGGGGCACGCCGTCCAGGTCGCGACCGACCAGCTCTTCGCCCCCGCCGCACGCGGGCTGCGGCGCCGCCTCGGCCTGCCGCCACTCGACGCCAGCCGTGCCAGGCGCAAGTACCCCATCCTGCACGGGTTTTCGCCTGCCGTCGTCCCGCGACCCGCCGACTGGCGCCCGGGGCTGGACGTGGCCGGTTACTGGTGGCCGGTACGGGATCCGGGCTGGCGACCCCCGGCCCGACTGCTCGACTTCCTCGCCGCCGGACCGCCGCCGGTCTTCGTCGGCTTCGGCAGCCTGGTCGTCCCCGACCCCGGAAGGCTCACCGCGACGGTGGTCGCCGCGGTCCGCGCCGCCCGGGTCCGGGCCGTCTTGCAGTCGGGCTGGAGCGACCTCGCCGCCGGCGAGGCGGAGGACGTCCTGACCATCGGCGACGCCCCGCACGACTGGCTGTTCCCCCGCATGGCCGCCGTGATCCACCACGCCGGAGCCGGCACGACCGCCGCCACCCTGCGCTGCGGCACGCCAGCCGTCCCGGTACCGGCGCAGCTCGACGCCCCGTTCTGGTCCGACCGGCTCACCCGCCTCGGCGTCTCCCCCGGGCCGGTACCACTGCGCGCCCTCACCGCCGCGCGCCTCGCCGCCGCCATCCGCCTGGCCCTCGACGACCCCCGCTACCGCGACCAGGCCCGGGCGGCGGCCGCCACGCTCGCGGCCGAGGACGGCGCGGCGAAGGTGCTGGCGGCCGTCGACCGGGCAGCGGCCGGCGGATGACAGCGGGCAAACGGCAGTGAACAAGTGACGGCGAACAGATAACAGATTTCGAAATCTGTTATCTGTTCGCTGTCATCCGTTTGTTGTTATCCGTTCGCTGTCACTTGTCAGTCGCCCACCCCCATCCGCCCGTCGCACCCGCCCGCCGGGCGCCCGAGGCCGTGCCCAGCACGAGGTACAGCACCGAGGCCGACCCGAAGCCGACCGCCCAGCCGTAGTCGGCCAGCCGACCCGGAGCGCCAGGAAGTTGCAGGTGGTCCAGGTGCGTCGTGCCACCGGGACCGGACACAGGTCGTCGTCGGTGTAGCCGTTGGACGGCAACTCTCCTGCGGCCGGGTAGAGTTCAACCCAGCCATGGGCAACTCCCCTCTGCGCGAATGGCGTTACGCCTGAGGTGGGCGGGACAGGTGCGGGATGATGTCGGTCCCGTAGGCGTCGATGGTGGCCTCGACGGCGTCGTGCATGGCGTAGACGGCGAACTGGTCGACGCCGAGGGAGCGGAGGTGCTCCAGGCGGGCGAGTTGGGCCTGCGGCGGGCCGATGAGGCAGAAGCGGTCGACGATCTCGTCCGGCACGAAGGCGGTGTCGGGGTTCCCGGCCCGGCCGTGGTGGCTGTAGTCGTAGCCCTGGCGGCCCTTGATGTAGTCGGTGAGGGCCTCCGGGACGAGGTCGGAGTGCGCGCCGTAGTGGCTGACCAGGTCGGCCACGTGGTTGCCGACCATCCCGCCGAACCAGCGGCACTGCTCCCGGGCGTGGGCGAGCGCGGCGGGCGAGTCGTCGGTGGTCACGTAGGCGGGGGCGGCGACGCAGATGGTGACGGCGTCCGGGTCCCGGCCGGCCTCGGCCGCGGCGGACCGCACCGCCTTGATCATGTACTCGGTGAGGTACGGGTCGGCCAACTGGAGGATGAATCCGTCGGCCTGACGACCGGTCAGGGCGAGCGCCTTCGGCCCGTACGCGCCCATCCAGATGGGGAGTTCGGCGCCGGGGCCGACCCACGGCAGGTGCATCTCGGTGCCGTCCACCTCGACCGTCCGCCCCTCGGCCAGCTCCTTGATGGCGTGCATGGCCTGGGAGAGCCGGGCGAGGGTGGCGGGGCGGCGTCCGGCGACCCGCATGGCGGAGTCGCCGCGGCCGATGCCGCAGACGGTGCGGTTGCCGTACATGTCGTTAAGCGTGGCGAACAGGGAGGCGGTGACCTCCCAGGTGCGGGTGGAGGGGTTGGTGACCATCGGTCCGACGGTCAACTGCCGTGTCTCGGCGAGGATCCGGCTGTAGATGACGAACGGTTCCTGCCACAGGACGCAGGAGTCGAAGGTCCAGCCGTGGCTGAACCCGGCCTGTTCGGCGCGGATCATCCGGTCGATGAGCAGGCGGGCGGGCGGGTCGGTCTGCAGGACGAGGCCGATGTCCATGGGTGGCTCCGGGGAGGGTGGTTCCGCCGCCCGGGCAATCGTGCGCACGGGCCCGGGCGGCGGTGCGGGAGAGTGGTCAGGTCAGGTACTGACAGGTGTCGCGGCGCAGGAACGTGCCGTGGCCGGCCCGGCCGAGCCAGGTTTCGCCGTCCAGCACGACGGTGCCGCGCGAGAGCACGGTGCGGGCGCGGCCTGTGAGTTGGCGGCTCTCGTACGCCGAGTAATCGACGTTCATGTGGTGCGTGGCGGCGGAGACGGTCTGCACGGCGGTGGGGTCGTAGACGACGAGGTCGGCGTCGGCTCCGGGCGCGATGGTGCCCTTGCGCGGGTGCAGCCCGAACATCCGGGCGGGCGTGGTGCAGGCGATCTCGATCCAGCGCCGACGGGTGATGTGCCCGTCCACGACGGCCTGGTGGAGCAGGTCCATCCGGTTCTCCACGCCGGGCAGGCCGTTGGGGATCTTCGAGAAGTCGCCGCGGCCGAGTTCCTTCTGCCCGGTGAAGCAGAACGGGCAGTGGTCGGTGGAGACCACCTGGAGGTCGTTGGCGCGCAGTCCGCGCCAGAGCGCCTCCTGGTGCTCGCGCGGCCGAAGCGGCGTGCTGCACACGTACTTGGCGCCCTCGAAGCCGTCGGCACCGGTCTCGGCGAGGTTGTCGGTGGAGAGGAACAGGTACTGCGGGCAGGTCTCGCCGAAGACGTTGAGCCCGGCGTCGCGGGCCTGGACGAGCTCGGCGAGGGCGGCCGCCGCGGAGACGTGGACGACGTAGAGCGGGCTGCCGGCGACCTGGGCGAGCTTGATGGCCCGGTGGGTGGCCTCGGCCTCCAGGAGTTCGCGGCGGACCTCGCCGTGGTAGCGGGGTGCGGTGTGCCCGGCGGCGAGGGCCTGTTCGACCAGGACGTCGATGGCGATGCCGTTCTCGGCGTGCATCATGGTCAGCCCGCCGTTGACCGCGCCGCGCTGCATGGCGCGCAGGATGCGGCCGTCGTCGCTGTAGAAGACGCCGGGGTAGGCCATGAAGAGCTTGAAGGAGGTGGACTCGCCGGAGTCGACGAGGGCGTCCATCTCCTTGAGGACGCCCTCGTTGACGTCGGAGACGATGGTGTGGAAGGCGTAGTCGACGGCGCAGTTGCCGTCGGCCTTGGCGTGCCAGGTGTCCAGGCCCTCGCGCAGCGAGCCGCCGACGGACTGCACGGCGAAGTCGACGATGGTGGTGGTGCCGCCCCAGGCGGCGGCCCGGGTGCCGGTCTCGAAGGTGTCGGAGGCCGAGGTGCCGCCGAAGGGAAGTTCCATGTGGGTGTGGGCGTCGACGCCGCCCGGGATGACGTAGTGGCCGGTGGCGTCGATGACGGTGTCGGCGCTCCAGGCCTCGGCGGCGGAGCTGCCGGTGGCGGCGAGGGCGGCGATGCGTTCGCCCTCGATCAGGACGTCGGCGTGGAGTTCGTCGGCGGCGGTGATGACGAGGCCGCCGCGGACGATGGTGCGCTGGTGCGGGTCGCGGGTGGTCATCGCGCTGCTCCTCAGGCCTCGGCGAGCGGTCCGTAGGCGTCAGGGCGGCGGTCGCGGTAGAACGCCCACTGCTGGCGGACCTGTTCGATCAGGCCGAGGTCGAGGTCGCGGACGACGAGCTCCTCCTCCTTGTCGGAGGCGACGTCGCCGACGAACTGGCCGCGCGGGTCGACGAAGTAGGAGGTGCCGTAGAAGTCGTTGTCGCCGTACTCCTCGGTGCCGACGCGGTTGATGGCGGCGACGAAGTACTCGTTGGCGACGGCGGCGGCGGGCTGTTCCAGCTGCCAGAGGTAGGCGGAGAGGCCTCGGCTGGTGGCGGAGGGGTTGTAGACGATCTGCGCTCCGGCCAGGCCCAGGGCGCGCCAGCCCTCGGGGAAGTGGCGGTCGTAGCAGATGTAGACGCCGACCTTGCCGACGGCGGTGTCGAAGACGGGCCAGCCGAGGTTGCCGGGCTTGAAATAGTACTTCTCCCAGAAGCCCTTGACCTGCGGGATGTGGTGCTTGCGGTACTTGCCGAGGTAGCTGCCGTCGGCGTCGATGACGGCGGCGGTGTTGTAGTAGACCCCGGCCTGTTCCTCCTCGTAGACCGGGACGACGATCACCAGGCCGAGTTCACGGGCGAGATCCTGCATCCGGCGGACGGTGGGGCCGTCGGGGACGGCTTCGGCCCAGCGGTAGTGCTCGGCTTCCTGGACCTGACAGAAGTACGGGGCGTTGAAGACCTCCTGGAAGCCGATGATCTTCGCGTCCTGGGCGGCGGCCTCGCGGGCGTACCGCTCGTGAAGGGCGATCATGCTCTCCTGGTCGCCGGTCCAGCGGGTCTGGACGAGCGCGGCACGGACGATCTGCGACATGGATACCTCCGCAACTCCGCTGCCCGGCCATGGGGTCGGGCCTGCGGTCTGAGGGTTGACGGGGCGGGCGGGTCTCGTCTGCGGACCGCCGGGGATCCGCAGGGGTCTACGTGCGTAGAAAGCGGTCTGTAGACCGTAGGCCGGGCCTCGGTGGCCTGACAATACGTTGGCGGTAACGCATCTGGGGCGATCTCGTGACGCGGACACGCGGAGGGGCCTGGATGGGATGAAACGATCATTTACCCCGCAAGTGGGGTCCTTACGCATGCGAGTGCCGTTCGGCGGTTCCGGTCCAGAACGGCTCGACGGCCGGTCGGCCGGGGGTGGAGCAGCGGGGCGGCCGACGGCGGCCGGCCCCATCCGGCTTGACTTCGTCCGGTTGGCTCGGGAAGGATCCGGCGCATGGACACCGGCACCACTCTGGTCTGCCGCCTGCACGTCGATCTGCGACGCCAGGCGAGTTCCATCTGTGCCTGTTGACCCTGACTCTCCCCGCCGCCCCCGCCCTGTGACGTCTGCCAGGGCCTGCGCCGCACACCCGCACCCAGCGTTCTGATTCCCGCCCGGCGCACCCGCGCGTGCCGTGCCGCTCCGTCGGCCCGTGCCCTCGCCCGCCGCCGGACCAGGGCGCACCCCGCCGACGTTCCCGCTGCACCCGAGGACGCCCCCATGAGCCTGAACCTCGCCCCCGACGAACCCGCTGCCGCCCAAGCCCCGACCCCGGCAGCGGCACCAGCACTGGCATCGGCACTGGCCAGAACAGCCAGGGCCACCGCCACCGCCACCGCGGAGGCCCGCGCGCCGCTCACCCCGAGCGCCCTGCGCGCCGTCGTCCGAGAACTGGCCGAACAGCCCGACCAGTGGATCCACCTCGTCCGGCTCTCCACCGAGGAGCGCTGGTACCAGCGGCTGGTGGCCGACGACGACCACGAGGTGTGGCTGATCAGCTGGCTGCCCGGCCAGTCCACCGGCTTCCACGACCACGGCGGCTCGCGCGGCGCGTTCGCCGTCGCCCTCGGCGAGCTGGAGGAGCTGTCCCTCGGCGGGCCGGAGCAGGGCCTGCTGATCCGCCGGGTCCCGGCCGGCACCGCCCGCGCCTTCGGCCCCGAGTACGTGCACGACGTGCGCAACACCGCGTCCGGCCCAGCCGTGACCCTGCACGCCTACTCGCCCCCGCTGGGCTCGATGGCGCACTACGACCTGCGGGCCGGCGGGCTCGTCCGCACCTCGGAGGAAGGACCGGAGCAATGGTGACCACGATCGACGACCTGGTGGAGCGGGCCCGCGAGGGCGTCCACCGTCCGCGCGCCCGGGAGGCGTACCAGTCGCAGCTGGACGGCGCGCTGCTGGTGGACATCCGTCCGGCGGCGCAGCGGGCGGCGGAGGGGGAGATCCCCGGCTCGCTGATCATCGAGCGCAACGTCCTGGAGTGGCGGCTGGACCCGACGGGCAGTCACCGGATCCCCGAGGCGTCGGGTTACGACGTCGAGGTGATCGTGGTCTGCTCGGAGGGGTACGCCTCCAGCCTGGCGGCGGCCTCGCTGCGCGAGCTGGGGCTGCACCGGGCGACCGATCTGGACGGCGGCTTCGTCGGCTGGGCGGCCTCCGGGCTGCCGACGCGCCGGGGCGGCTGAGAGCCTGGAGGGCTGGAGCGCTCGGCGGCTGACGGGCTGATCGTCCGGGGCGCGAGCCCTCGACCCGCCGTCAGGGTGTCCGCGCCCCGACCCTCTGACCTGCCGAAACGTCGGGCGCCCGGTCGGCCCCGGCCGTCCGGCGGCGGGCTCTGGGCCCCGTGCCGGGTGGTAAGTGAGAGACAGGAGATGATGCAGGTCATAGTCTGATCAGAGTTTCCGCCGGTCCGAAGCTGGGCAGCCACGCGGGCGGAAGAACGCCCGGGCGGTCGATCCGACAGACGCCGTCACGGCAGTGGCCGGTACGGCCCACGCCGTCGCCGCTTGTCGACAAACCGCCATCAACCGTACGACCGAAACAGGCGCCGCCTCCCCGGGGCGCCCTGACGAGGAAACTCCCCGTGATCAGATTCGAGGGCGCCGGCAAGCGCCACCCCGACGGCACCATCGCCGTCGAGGGCCTGGACCTGGACGTCCCGACCGGTCGGATAACCGTCCTGGTCGGACCGTCCGGGTGTGGCAAGACCACCCTGCTGCGCATGGTCAACCGGATGGTCGAGCCGACCTCGGGCCGGGTGCTGCTGGACGACACGGACGTCGCCGAACTGGAGCCCGCCAAGCTGCGCCGTGGCATCGGCTACGTGATCCAGCAGGCCGGCCTCTTCCCGCACCGCAAGGTGATCGACAACGTCGCCACCGTGCCCTACCTGCTCGGCTGGGACCGCAAGAAGGCCCGCGCCCGGGCCGCCGAACTGCTGGAACTGGTCGGGCTCGCGCCCGAGACCGGCAAGCGGTACCCGTTCCAGCTGTCCGGCGGCCAGCAGCAGCGGGTGGGCGTGGCCCGCGCCCTCGCGGCCGACCCGCCGGTGCTGCTGATGGACGAGCCGTTCAGCGCCGTCGACCCGGTGGTGCGCGCCGGGCTCCAGGAGGAACTGCTGCGGCTCCAGTCCGAGCTGCACAAGACGGTGCTGTTCGTCACCCACGACATCGAGGAGGCCGTCCGGCTCGGCGACCAGGTGGTGGTCCTGCGCGAACACGGCCGGATCGCCCAGCTCGCCGACCCGCACACCCTGCTCACCACCCCCGCGGACGACGGCGTGGCCGCCTTCCTCGGCCGCGACCGGGGCCTGCGCGGCCTCGCCCTGCGCCCCGCGACCACCATCGCCGTCCGCCCGGTGGCCGACGGGCTGCGCTACGGCGGCTGGGAGCTGGCGCTGGACGACGAGCGCCGCCCGATCGGCTGGATCGACCGAGACGCCGCCACCGCCGAGCTACACCCGGTCTCCGGCTACCGGCCGGACACCGACACCCTGCGCACCGCGCTGGACGCCGCCGTCCTCTCCCCCGCCGGGGCCGCCGTGGCCCTGGACGCCGACGGGCGGGCCACCGGCACCGCGAGCCGCGAGGCCGTCCTCGCCGCGCTGTCCACCCCCGCGGCCACTCCCATGGCCATCCCGGTGGCGGACGCGGCGACCGGCGCGGCGGCCCGTGGCGCCGTGGACGGGGCGGGCGGTGCGGCAGCCGGCGCGGCGGCCGGTGACCTCACGGACGGGGCGGCCGGTGGACGGTGAACCGATCGTCCGCTGGTACTGGATCGGCGACCACCTCGGCTACCTCGGCGGCCTGCTCGCCGACCACGCCGTGATCGCCCTGCTCCCGGTGCTGATCGGCCTGCTGCTGGCCGTCCCGCTGGGCCTGGCCTGCACCCGCTTCCCCCGGCTGTACCAACCGCTGTCCGCCGTCTTCAACGTCGTCTACGCGCTGCCCTCGCTGGCCGTGTTCGTGGTGCTCATCCCCTACACCGGCCTCGCCACCCAGGCCACGGTGATGATCCCGCTCACCTTCTACGCGCTCGCCGTGCTGCTGCCGACCACCGTGGACGGCCTGCGCGCCGTCCCGGACCCGGTCCGGCAGGCCGCCACCGCGATGGGGTACGGGCCGTGGCACCGGCTGACCTCCGTCGAGCTGCCCGCCGCCGTGCCGTACCTGATCGCCGGGCTGCGGGTCGCGGCGGTGTCCAGCATCTCGCTGGCCAGCGTCGGCGCGCTGATCGGGCGCGGCGGGCTCGGCTACCTGTTCATCGACGGCTTCCAGCGCACCTTCCCGACCCCGATCGTGGCCGGCATCGCGCTGATCGCCGTCCTCGCGCTGGCCGTCGACCTGCTGCTGGTGGGCGCCCGCCGGCTGCTCGCGCCCTGGGCCGTCCGGGAGAAGGGAGCCGGTTCGTGAACTGGCTGAACTGGCTGGGCGACTTCTTCTCCGCCCCCGACCACCGCAGCGGCCCGGACTCGATCGTGCACCGGATCACCGAGCACCTGGTGCTCTCCGGCGAGGCCCTGCTGTTCGCGGCGCTGCTCGCCGTGCCGCTCGGGCTGCTGATCGGTTACACCGGGCGCGGCGTCACGCTCGTGACGGCCTTCGCCGGTGCCACCCGCGCCCTGCCGACGCTCGGCCTGGTGACGCTGGCGGTGCTGCTCGCCGGGGTCGGCGACACGGCCGTGCTGATCCCGCTGGTCGCGCTCGCCGCGCCGCCGCTGCTGGTGGCCGCCGTCGAGGGGGTGCGCGGCACCGACCCGGACGTCCGGGACGCGGCGCGCGGCATCGGGCTGACCCACCCGCAGGTGCTGTGGCAGGTCTGCCTGCCGTCCGGGGCGCCGACCCTGCTGGCGGGCTTTCGCACCGCGACCGTCCAGGTGATCGCGACCGCCACCGTGGCCGCTTACGTCGGACTGGGCGGCCTCGGCCGCTACGTCATCGACGGGCTGGCCACCCGCAAGTACGCCGTCACCGTCGGCGGCGCGCTGCTGGTGGTGCTGCTCGCGGTCGGCGCCCAGCTGTTCTTCGCCCTGCTCGCCCGGTACGCGCTCCCGCCCGGGATGCGCGCCCAGCGCCGGGCCCGCTGAACCTCGTTCCCCATCCTCTCCGGAAGGACATCTGTCACCATGTCGACAAACCACGGAAGCAGGCGCGCCGTCGTCCTCGGCACGCTCGCCGCGCTCGCCCTCGGCGCCACCGCCTGCGGCTCCTCCGGCGGCGGCGACCCGCTCGGCGGCGGCTCCGCGACGGGCTCCCCCGCCGCCTCGGGCGCGGGCGCCGGCTCGACGGTGGTCGTCGGCTCGGCGAACTTCCCGGAGAACGTGCTGCTCGGCTCGATCTACTCGCAGGCCCTCAAGGCCAAGGGCGTCAAGGTCGAGGAGAAGTTCAACATCGGCAGCCGCGAGGTGCTCTACGGGCAGCTCCAGAGCGGCAGCCTGAGCGTCCTGCCCGAGTACAACGGCTCGCTGCTCGCCTACCTGGACGCCAAGTCCACCGCCGCCACCACCGAGGAGGTGAACGCGGCGCTGACCAAGACGCTGCCCGCCGCGCTGGGGATCCTCGACTCCTCCCCCGCCGAGGACAAGGACTCGCTCAGCGTCACCCAGGAGAACGCCGACAAGTACGGCCTCAAGAGCATCGCCGACCTGGCCGCCAAGGCGGGCGAGTTCACGATAGGCGGTCCGCCGGAGTTCAAGTCCCGCCGCGAGCAGCAGCTCAAGGACGTCTACGGGCTGAACTTCAAGGAGTGGAAGCCCACCGGCGACGCCACCGCGAACGCGCTCAAGGACGGCACCATCCAGGTCGGCAACGTGTTCACCACCGACCCGAAGATCCCCCAGCTGAAGCTCGTCCCGCTGACCGACCCGAAGAACCTCTTCGGCGCGCAGAACGTCACCCCGCTGGTCAACAAGGCGGGCGTGAACCCCACCGCGACGGCGGCCCTCAACGCGGTGTCGGCCAAGCTCGACACGGCGGGGCTGACGGCGCTGATGAAGCGCGTCGCGATCGACAAGGACGACCCGTCGGCGGTGGCCAAGGACTGGCTGAAGGCCAACGGCCTCGGCTGATGACGCCTCGGCGGGCGCCTTGCGCGCCCTGCGGACGCAGCGGGCCGGCGGCCCGGGAGGTCCCCCTCCCGGGCCGTCCGCGCTCGCGGGAGGATCTTCCCTTCGACGCCGCGGACATGACAGTGTGACGCCATGCGCACTCGTCTCCTCGCCGCCACCCTCACGGCATTCGCCGCGGTGAGCCTCGCTGCCTGCTCCAGCTCCGGACCGGGCCCCCACCCGGCCACCGCCGCGGCCGGCTCCCCCACCGCCCCGGCCGCCGCCTCGGCCCCCGCCCCCGGCACCGCCTCGACGCCGCCGACGCCCGAGTCGCCCTCGGCCTCCGCGCCCGACCCGGCCGCCTCTCCCTCGACACCCGCGGCCCCCTCGGCGCCCGCACCCGACAGCCCCTCGGCCCCCGCACCTGACGCAGGCTCCCCCGGAGCCCCCGCCCCGGCCAAGCCCACGCCCCCCAGCGACGCCGGCCTGCCCGGCAAGCCGGGCACCGACCTGACCGGCAAGCTGGTCGCCGCGCTGGACGCGATCGACCCGGCAATCGTCGGCGGCAAGCCGGACCAGGCCGTGGACCGGGCCCGCAACCAGTGCCAGGCGCTGTTCCAGTTCCCCAAGGACAAGTCGAAGCTGGTCGAGCTGGCCAACCAGCGCTTCACCTCGCCCGACCACCCGCAGGGCTTCGGACCGGACACCGCCGCGAAGATCAACGACGCGCTGCGGACCACCCTCTGCCCGCCGCCGGCGTGACCCGGAACGGCCACCCGAACCGCCCGGTGTCCTGAGCACCGGGCCGCGGGGGGGGCGGCCCCCCCCCGCCCGCGGGCGCCCCCCCCCCCGACGAAAGGAGGGGCGGGGACCAGAGGGGGGTGAC